>JASFTY010000011.1:0-20057 GCA_050050535.1 Gemmatimonadales bacterium
CTTTTTTTTGGCCCTTGACCGCCTCGCGGCTGGTCATTTAATTGCGGGCCGTTGAGCCCCCATCGTCTAGTGGCCTAGGATACCTGGTTCTCAGCCAGGAGACCGGGGTTCGACTCCCCGTGGGGGTACTGGGGTGCCCGGCCGGCAATAGGATGCCCGGACAGCTTCGCTGTCCGGGCTCATGTCTTGCTGGGAATTCCCGAATCGTGAATCCGAGGCATCCGCGGAATCCGTGGCATTCGGGAATTCGCCCTCCCCGATTCCCCAATTCCCATTGCCCGAGCTCGCAATCGCCGCTAGCCTCTGAATACCATCAACCCTCAATTCGGTGGTTCCCATGCGCAGAAACCTACCGATCGCGCTGCTCGCTCTCGCGCTCGCCGGCTGCCGCGGCGACGCCGGTGAGCGGGCCTTCGAGAGCCGTTGGCGGACCGGTCCGGACCGCGACTGGGCCGGCCCCGAGTTCTGGGCCAACCGGCTGCAGGACTGGCGGGTGCGGGACGGCCGCCTGGAGTGCGTGGGCGGCGGCCCGCTGCGGACCGTTCACCTGCTGACCCGTCGCCTGGGGGCGGGCGGTGGCGAATTCGAGGCGCGGGTCGAGCTGGGCAGGCTGGGGCGTGCGGCCGCCGAGAGCGTCGCGGGCGGCGCCGGCTTCCTGATCGGCGCCGGCCGCGGGCTCGACTACCGGGCAGCGGCGCTGATCCACCATAGCAGCGGCCCGCTCGCCGGCATCTTCGCCGGGCTCGACTCCGACGGCAGGCTCTTCTTCCGTGACCTGGAGCGCGAGGCCGGGCTGCTGGGTCGTAGCGAGGGCGGGCTTCCGTCGCCGGGCTCGGTGGTGCTGGAGTTGAGCGCGACCCCGGATCCCGAGGGCTACGCGCTCGCCCTGTCGGGTACCGCTGGCGACGGGAGTGGCAGGACCGTGGCGCTCGGTCCTCTCGTCATCGACGCTTCGCGGCTGGAAGGGAACGTCGCACTCGCCTGCGACGCGCCGCGTGACGGAGGCGGCGGGGGCGGCGCCTTCTGGTTCCGGAGCTGGCACCTCGACGGCGCGAAGCTCGAGGTGCATGGGGATCGCAAGCTCGGCCCGGTGATCGGCGGCCAGCACACGCTCAGCCGGGGCACGCTCCGGCTGACCGCGCAGCTCATGCCGATCGGCGATCTGGACGAGCGGTATGTCGAGTTGCAGCTCCGGCAGGACGACGGGTGGGAGACCGTGGCGGTCGCCGCCGTGGTCGTCCCGGGCTACACGGCAACCTTCGAGGTCGACGGCTGGGACGCGGGCCGCGACGTGCCTTATCGGTTCGCCTATCCGCTGATCTCGGACGGCGGGGCGGCGCTCTATCATAAGGAGGGGATCGTACGGCGCGAGCCGCTGGACGAGCCGCAGTTCGTCGTCGCCGCGTTCACCGGCAACCACAACGTCGCCCATCCCGGGGTCGACCGCGGTTCGTTCCCCTGGGACTGGGGCCTCTGGTTCCCCCACGCCGATATCGTGGACCACGTCCGCGCCCACGACCCCGATTTCCTCTTCTTCAGCGGTGACCAGGTCTACGAAGGCGCCAGCCCGACCCGCGCCGACTTCGATCAGCCGTTCAAGGACTACCTCTACAAGTGGTACCTCTGGTACTGGGCGTTCGGTGAGCTGACCGCCCAGATACCCAGCGTCACCGTGCCCGACGACCACGACGTCTACCACGGCAACATCTGGGGCGCCGGCGGTGTCGCGACGCCGCCCGGCCGCTCCGGCGCCGCCGCCCAGGACGCCGGCGGCTACAAGCTGTCGCCCGAGTTCGTGAACATGGTCCAGCGGACGATGGCGAGCCATCTGCCCACGCCGTTCGACCCGACGCCCGTCGGGCAGGGCATCGGCGTCTACTATACCGACGTCCTGTACGGCGGCGTCAGCTTCGCCGTCCTCGAGGACCGCAAGTTCAAGTCGGCGCCCGCGCCGCTACTGCCGGAGGCGCGGGTCTGGAACGGCTGGCCGCAGAACCCCGAGTTCGATCCGAAGACCGGGGCCGACGCGCCCGGCGCCAGCCTGCTCGGCGAGCGGCAGCTCGAGTTTCTGGAGCGTTGGGCGAACGATTGGAGCGGCGGTGCCTGGATGAAGGTCGCGCTCTCGCAGACCCTGTTCGCCAACCTGGCGACGCTGCCCGATAGCGCGACCAGCGGCTCGGTCATCCCATCGCTCCCCATACTCGCGCCCGGCGAGTACGCCGACGGCGAGAAGTACGCGAGCGACATGGACTCGAACGGCTGGCCGCCGACCGGCCGGGACAGAGCGCTGCGCGCGATGCGCAAAGGGTTCGCCGTGCATCTGGCCGGCGACCAGCATCTCGGGTCGACGATCCAGTACGGCGTCGACGACTGGCACGACGCCGGCTTCGCGCTCTGCGTCCCCTCCGTCGCCAACTTCTGGCCGCGCCGCTGGTTTCCGTCGCAGCCCGGCGCGAACCGCGACCCGGACGCCGCCCGCTACACCGGCGACTACGAGGACGGGTTCGGCAACAAGATGACGGTGTTCGCGGTCTCGAATCCGCACCGCTGGGGCGTGGAGCCGGCGACGCTGCACGAGCGGGCGCCCGGCTACGGGATCGCCCGCTTCAACCGCACCACCCGCGAGGTCAGCCTCGCCGCCTGGCCGCGCTGGGCCGACCCGGCCGCCAGCGACTCGCCGTACCCCGGCTGGCCCGTCAACCTCACGCAGGCCGACAACTACGGCCGTGCGGCAATGGCCTACCTGCCGCGCCTCGAGATCACCGGGATGCGCGATCCCGTCGTCCAGGTCGTGCGCGAAGCCGACGGCGAGATCGTCTACACGCTCCGCATCCGCGGCGACTCGTTCGTGCCCCAGGTCTTCGCACTCGGCCTGTACACGCTGCACGTCGGTGAGCCCGGTACCGACGCGATGCAGACGTTCGAGCACATCCCGGCGACCCCGGCAACCGAGAGCGTGATCGCTGTAAACTTCTGAGTCAGGTCGGTCGTGGAGGAGGTGCATCGACCACGCATCGCGGTGAACGGTCAGGCGCGGCGATGGGCACTCGCTTCATGTCGCGCGCCTCGATTGCGTGAACGGCGGCTTCGCCGCCGGCGCGCTCCGAATGTCCGCTCGGGACCATCGCCGCGCCCTACCTTTCGCGTGTCCGGGGTGCGCTCGCTGAAATCCTCGAAGTAGGGACTCCGTCTCGTTCTCCCTGCAAAGATCAGGGAGACGAGAGAAGAGCTGCCTCGTTCGGTCTGCAGCCAGTCGGTCATGGGAGGAGGCGGAGGACCAACTCGCACATTGTGGTTTGTGCGAGGGAAGAGGCGGTAGGACCAACTCGCGTAGTTCGCGAGCTCACCCGGTAATTGGGAGCCGTGTGCCCTCGGTGGCGCGAGCACGGAGCGAGTGGTCCTACCGCCTCGGACCGATTAGGCCCGTAGCGAGTGGTTTTTCCGCCTCCGACCGACGACCCGGTAGTCAGCCCAGCACGCGAGACATTACTTTGCAGGCAGCGTCAGTTCAGGACACTCGAACAGGGGGCGAGCCGTGAGCGCCGACTACAGACTTCCCGTCGCCGGTGAGATGGTCGAGTCGGGCGACGTCGATGAGGTGATCAACCCGTACAACGGCGACGTCGTCGGCCGCGTCCCGCTGGCGACCGCCGACCAGCGCGAGGCCGCCGTCGCCGCGGCGGTCGAGGCGTTCCGGGAGACGAGGACCCTGTCGCGGGCGCGGCGCGCCGAGATCTGCCAGTCGATCGCCGACGGGATCGGCAGGCGGCGCCGCGAGCTGGCGGAGACGATGGCGCTCGAGTGCGGCAAGCCGATCAAGGCGGCCCAGGTCGAGGTCGACCGGGCGGTCGCTACCTTCGTCATGGCGGCGGAGGAGGCGAAGCGGGTCGGCGGTGAGATCGTGCCGATCGATGTCGTGCCCTGGGGCGAGGGCTATACCGCCCAGTTCCACCGCTTCCCCATCGGGCCCGTGCTGGCTATCGTGCCGTTCAACTTCCCGCTCAACCTGGCGGCTCACAAGCTGGCGCCCTGCATCGCCGCCGGCTGCTCGATGGTCATGAAGCCGCCGCAGCAGGCGCCGATCGCCGTGCTCAAGCTGGCCGAGATCGCCTACGAGGCCGGGCTACCGCCCAAGGCGTTCAGTGTCCTGCACAGCACCGTCGAGGTCGCCGAGCCGATGGTCCGCGACGATCGCTTCAGGCTGCTCTCGTTCACCGGCTCGGCCGCCGTCGGCTGGCACCTGAAGGCGATCGCCGGCAGGAAGCGCGTCGTCCTCGAGCTGGGCGGCAACGCCGGCGCCATCGTCCACTCCGATGCGGACCTCGATTGGGCGGTCAGGCGCGTCGCCGCCGGCGGCTACGGCTACGCCGGCCAGAGCTGCATCAGCGTACAGCGCGTACTGATTCAGCGGACCCTGTTCGATGAGTTTTGCGCCGGCCTGGTCGAGCGGGTCGAGGCGCTGAAGGTCGGCGACCCCATGGACGACCGCACCGACGTCGGCCCGCTGATCGAGGACGTGCACGCCGAGCGGGTGATGAGCTGGATCGCCGAGGCGGAAGCCGGCGGCGCCCGCGTGCTGGCCGGCAACCGTCGCCAGGGCGCGCTCGTCTGGCCGACCGTCCTCGCCGACACGGCGGCCGATATGAAGGTCGAGTGCGAGGAGGTCTTCGGACCCGTCGTCACCGTGCGGCCGTACGACGACTTCAGGGCGGCGGTCCAGATCGTGAACGACTCGGTCTACGGACTACAGAGCGGGATCTTCACCCACGACATCCGGCTGATCGACTTCGCCTACGCGAACCTCGAGGTCGGCGGCGTGATCATCAACGATATGCCGACCTTCCGGATCGACAACATGCCGTACGGCGGTGTGAAGGGCTCGGGCCTCGGCCGCGAAGGCCCGCGCAGCGGCATAGAGGACATGACCGAGCTGAAGATGCTGGTAGTGAATCGCCGGCACTGATCATGTGCCCGACATCCGATACCCGAAATTCACTGACAGGTCGCTGCGAGAGTTGGGTGTAGTCCGCTGGGGAGGCGCCGGGGGACCGACGCGCGGAGTTGGTCCCCCGGCGCCGACCCGACTCCACGGACTCTATCGAGGACCCGCAGGCCGCCGCGCCGCCATCCGCGCTAGCCCCCGCTCGCCCTCCCGTTCCTCGAAGATACCCTCCTCGTAGAGCAGGATATCGAGGTCCCGAAAGGCCCGACCCAGTTCGCCGCGCTCCAGCGCGTAAGCGCGCCGGATGTCGCCGCCCAGCTCGTCGATCTCGTGCACGCTGAACGTGTCGACCAGCAGCAGGCCGCCGGGCTTGAGCGCGCTGCGGAAGGTAGGGAACAGCGAGCGGAGCAGGAAGCGGGCGTTGACGATGAGGTCGAAGCTGGCGGACGGGAAGGCGAAGCTCTCCAGGTCGGCGAGCACGAGGTGGATGTCGAGGCTCTCGTCGCGGGCGCGGCGCCGCAGCCGCTTCAGCCCTTCCCACGAGATGTCGACGGCGACGACCTTGAAGCCGCGGCGCGCCAGCCACAGTGCGTTGCGGCCGGCGCCGCATGCCACATCGAGCGCGAGGCCCGACTCGGCGAGCCAGGCCTCGGCGTCCTCCAGTATTCGTGACGGCTCGTCGATACGTGGCCAGTCACCGACGGCGTAGCGCTCGTCCCAACGCGCCCGGTCGCTCTCCGCCATCATCCGGTCGCCGGCTCGACCTGCCGCTCAGATGATCTCGGTGTCGCGCGGGCCGGAGGACTCCTTGCGCGGGCGGAGGTCCC
This sequence comes from Gemmatimonadales bacterium, assembly GCA_050050535.1. GTDB lineage: Bacteria > Gemmatimonadota > Gemmatimonadetes > Palauibacterales > KS3-K002. The sequence continues at coordinate 5,770 of JASFTY010000011.1, forward strand.
AGCCGACCCAGCCGCCCCGCTCGCCGAACCCGCGCGAGCGGCGCGCGAAGTCGAAGACCTTGCCCTCCGCCAGCTCGGTCTCGGCGGAGATCAACGTTATCGCCGCCGCGTCGACGTTGTCGGGGTCGAGCTCCATCGCGTCGCAGGCCAGCTTCAACGCGGTGGAGAAGTCGCGTGCCACGACCTTGGCGTGGAACTGCTCCGCCGTGCCCAGGTACTCGTGGCACCGGAAGATGACGCGGAACAGCTTCCGCGCGTGCTCCTTCTTCTCTGCCTCGGGTTCGCTCTGTTTGACCATCAGTTCCCAATCTGCTTGGCTGGATCGAGTAGCTCGTCCGCCTGCTTCGCATCCAACAGGCCTTCCTCGACCACAAGGTCGCGGATCGTCTTGTTCTTGACCAGCGCGTCCTTGGCGATCTGCGCCGCCTTGTCGTAGCCGAGGACGGGTGCCAGTGCCGTCGCCAGCGCCGGGCTCAGCTCGGCGTACTGGCGGCAGCGCTCGCGGTTCGCCTCTATGCCGGCGATGCACCTGTCGACGAAGATCGTGGCGACGTTAGCCAGGATTTCCACCGACTGCAACACGTTGAACGTCATCACCGGGATCATCACGTTCAGCTCGAAGTTGTCCGCGTGGCCGCCCACGGTGACCGCCGTGTCGTTGCCGATCACCTGCGCGCACACCTGACGCACCGACTCGGGGATCACCGGGTTCACCTTACCCGGCATGATCGACGAGCCGGGCTGCGTTGCCGGGATCGCAATCTCGCCCAGGCCGGTCCGCGGGCCCGTCGCCAGCCAGCGCACGTCGTTGGCGATCTTGCTCATGCTCACCGCGACGCTCTTCAGCGCGCCGCTCGCCTCGACCAGCGCGTCGCGCGCCGCCTGCGCCTCGAAGTGGTTCGGCGCCTCGACGAACTTCTGATCGAAGATCTTCGATAGACCGTCGCAGACGCGGCCGGCGAACTTCGGATGCGCGTTCAGCCCGGTGCCTACCGCGGTACCGCCGATCGCCAGCTCGCGCAGGTGCGGCAGCGTGTTCTCGACGCGCTTGATGCCGTGCTCGATCTGGCTGGCGTAGCCGCTGAACTCCTGGCCCAGCGTGACCGGCGTCGCGTCCTGCAGGTGCGTGCGCCCGGTCTTCACCACGTCGGCGAACTCCTTCGCCTTCGCGGCCAGCGCCTTCTGCAGCTTCTTCAGCGCCGGCAGCAGGTCCTCGACCACGGCACTGCAGACCGCGACGTGCGACGCGGTGGGGATCACGTCGTTGCTCGACTGACCCTGGTTCACGTGGTCGTTGGGATGGACCTCCTTCGACCCGATCTCGGCGCCGAGGATCTGCGAGGCGCGGTTGGCGATCACCTCGTTGGCGTTCATGTTGGTCGACGTGCCGGAGCCGGTCTGGAAGATGTCGACGACGAAGTGGTCGTCCAGCTCGCCGTCCATCACCTGGCGCGCCGCCTGCTCGATCGCCTTGCCGCGCCGCTCGTCCACCACGTCCAGCTTAATGTTCACCTGGGCGGCGGTCATCTTGATCGCGCCCAGCGCCCGGATGAAGCGGCGCGGGAAGCCGATCCCGCTGACCGGGAAGTTCTCCACCGCGCGCTGCGTGCTGGCGCCCCACAGGGCGTCGGCCGGAACCTTCATCTCGCCCAGCGTGTCGCGCTCGATTCTGTACTCGTTGCTGCCCATCGTCGGCTCCGTTCCTGTATCTCGGTGTCCGGCACGAGGATGGTTGTGCTGAACACCACAAGATAGGTGCGGTGGGCGGTGGGCGGTAGGCGGTGGGGGGGGTCGGTGTGTCGGTACGTCGGTGTGTCGGTGCGTCGGTGCGTCGGTGCATCCGTGCGTCGGTGCGTCGGTACGCTGGTAGGCTTTTTGGCGTTGCCGGGAGGGTTGCAGGTGATTCCAGGCGGCCGCATGATGCGGTGGGAGAGCTCCACACTATTGGCGCCGCGCGCGCTTACACCTCTCTGGGGGTACCGTGTCTCGCCTCAAGCAGTTGGTCCTCGAGGTCCACCGCCGTTCGCTGTGGCAGGTGCTCGCCGTGTACGTGGGCGCCTCCTGGGCGGTGCTGGAAGCGACGGACCAGGTACAAGAGCGCTTCCTGATGCCCGACTGGGTCTACGGCGCGGCGTGGGTGGTGTTGCTGGTCGGGTTCCCGATCGTGCTGGCTTCCGCACTGGTGCGAGAAGAGACGGCGGGGCCGGCGCGGCAGGGCGAACCGGCTGACCGGGTCGCGTCACCTGCCGCAGCCGCAGGTAAGCGGCCGGTCGAGACGGAGCGCGCCGCCGGTGGCGGTCTGGTCGGCGTTGTGGCGCGGCGCCTGACGCGAGGGCGTGCGGTGCTGGCGGTCGTGGTGGCGCTCGCTCTGGTGGGGCTGGCCGGTGCGCTGGTCGTGGTGCGTGGCGCGGCGCGGGTGACGGAGGCGCACGGCGCGGCGGGTGACGCGTTCGAGGAGCGCGCCTGGCTGGTGGTGGCCGGGTTCGAGGCGCCGGCCGGCGAGGAGGACCTGGGTCGTGCGGTACGCACGGCGCTGATGACCGAGCTCGGGCAGTCGCGCTATGTCAACGTGTACGGCGACAACCAGGTGCGGCCCGTGCTTGGCCGGATGATGCTCCCCGACACGGCGCCCCTGACCGAGCGGCTGGCCCTGGAGCTGGCGCAGCGCGAAGGGCTGGCGGCGGTGCTCGCCGGGTCGGTCCATCGTGTGGGTGGCGGCTACCAGCTGAGTGCCCGGGTCGTCGAGCCGGGGAGCGGCCGCGAACTGATCGGCGTGACTGCGGCAGCGGGCTCCGATCGGCTGCTCGAGGGCATCGAGGACCTGTCTCGTCAGGTGCGGGCGCGGCTGGGCGAGAGCGGTGCTGCGCTGCGGCAGAGCCTGCCGCTGCCGCGGGTCACCACCCGCTCGCTGGAGGCGCTGAGGAAGTACGATCTGGCGGTGGCGGCACAGGCCCGGGGCGACCAGCAGCAGACGCTGGCGCTGGCCGAGGAAGCGATCCAGCTGGACTCGAGCTTCGCGGCGGCATACCGCTTGTCGGCGGTAGCCAGCCAGAACCTGGGATGGTGGACGGCTGCGGTGCAATACGCAACGCGAGCCTACGAGCTGCGGGAGCAGGCGACGGACCGGGAACGTCTGCTGGTGGAGGCGTCCTACTACTGGTACGCCGAGCTGGACCCGCGGGCGGCGGCGGACGCCTACGAGCTGTTACTCGCCCAGTATCCCGACGACGCGACAGCGGCGAACAACCTGGCCGTCATGGCCGGCACCTGGCTGGGCGAGCTGCAGCGCGCCTATCCTGCCGCGCTCAAGAGCGTGGAGCTCGAGCCGTACTCGGTGACCGGATACGGCAGCGCCATCGAGTACGCATGGGAGTTCGAGCGCTGGGATGCGGCGGACAGCCTGATCGACCTGGCGCGTGAGCGCGGCTTCGGGGAAAGGGCGGTCCGCTGGTCACGAGCCCAGGCGCTGGGCCGCGGCGATTGGGGGCGGGCGGAGGCGCTGTGCGACTCGCTGCTCGCCGAGCCCGCGAGCCCCGGGTGGCTTGCCTCTGACCAACGGGCCTGTGGCTCGATCGATATCGCTCGAGGCCATATTCGACGGGCGATCGAGCGGCTCTTGCCCGGTGCGGCCCACGCCATGGGATCCGGGTCTTCGGGCGCTATCCGTCTGTCCTATCAAGCGCTGGCGTGGGCGGAGGCGTCGCGCGGCCGACCGGAAGCCGCCGGAGACTATCTGGCGGCGATCCTCGATTACATGCCCGCCGATTCGCTGGACGCGGTGACGCGCCATGTCTTTCGCAACCAGCTTCGGTTCTTCGCCGGCTTGCTGGGCCGGCTCGAGCTAGCCGAGCGTTTCGCCGACGTCTATTGGCCCCATCCCGATTCTGCCCACCCGGGCGTCCGCTGGGGCGAGGGGTTGGGGGGCGGTGGCGAGGCGCTGGCCCGGGGCGATCCCGAGGCGGCGCTCGACGCGTTCGCCGAGATTCGCGATACCGGTCTCCTGCCGCGCGATCCTGTGTTCCGGCTCGGCTTCGGCCTGACGTACGCCGAGCTGGGTCAGGCCGACTCGGCGGTCGCCCATCTCGAGTCGGTCATCCGCCCGGCCGCGATCGCAGGGTCGCCGGTCTCGCTAACACAACTGCCCGCGATCGAGCGCCGACTGGCCGAGCTCGAGGAGTCGCGCGGCGACATCGACGCGGCGATCCGTCACTACGGGCGGTTCATCGAGCTCTGGTCCGACGCCGATCCCGAGCTCCAATACCAGGTCGATGCTGCGCGCCGCGCGCTGGCCCGACTGTCCGCGATCGAGAACGACTAGGCTGCGCCGAACTGACGCTGCGTTTATCTTGCCCCGACCGGCAGCCAACACCGCGGTTCCACCTCACGGAGGACGTGCCATGCCTGAGAGCTTTCTGCGCCCATGGCGACTTGCCCTGCTCGTCCTGACGGCGGTGCTCTGCACCGCGACGCTGGCCGCGGCAGGAAACGACGAACGCGCGCTCCAAGCACGTGACGCGCCGCTTCGATTCGAGATCGTCTATCCCGCCGACCTCGATGCGGGCCCGCTCGACGGCCGCCTGCTCCTGGTGATCGCGAGGACGGACCGGCGCGAGCCGCGTTTCCAGGTGGGTTGGGGACTCAGTACCCAACCGATCTTCGGCGTCGACGTCGAGGGATTGCAGCCCGGTGAGCCGGCCGTCATCGACGCGAGCACACGCGGCTTCCCTGTGAAGAGCATCGCCGAGATCCCCGCCGGCGACTACTACGTACAGGCGGTGCTCAACGTGTACACCACGTTCGAACGCGCCGACGGCCATACCATCAAGGCGCACATGGACCAGTGGGAGGGCCAGCAATGGAACATCTCGCCGGGCAACCTGCTCAGCGATGTGGAGCGGCTCCACATCGATCCGGCGTCAAACGAACCGCTGTGCCTCACGCTGTCGCGCAAGATCCCGCCGATACCCGCGCCGCAGGACACCAAGTACGTCAAGCACATCAAGTTCCGCAGCGAGATCTTGAGCGAGTGGTGGGGATACGACATCTACCTGGGCGCGGTCGTCGTGACCCCGGAAGGATTCGACGAGCACCCGGACGCGCGTTACCCCGTCGCCTACATGCACGGCCACTTCCCGCGCACGTTCGCCTTCCGCGAGACGCCGCCCGATTCGCAGCTCACCGACAGAGCCCGCCAGTGGGCCGAGGCGCAGTACCGGTTCTTCCAGGATTGGCGGTCCGGCGCGCTGGGTCGCTTCCTCATCGTCCTGATGCAGCACCCCACGCCGTACTACGACGACTCCTACGCCGTCAACTCGGAGAACAACGGACCCTACGGCGATGCGCTGACCCAGGAGCTGATGCCGCGCGTCGAGCGACAGTTCCGCGCCATCGGCGAGCCGTGGGCGCGCACGCTCTACGGCGGCTCGACCGGCGGCTGGGAGAGCCTCGCCTGGCAGATCTTCTATCCCGACATGTTCAACGGCGTCTGGTCGTTCTGTCCCGATCCGGTCGACTTCCGCTACTTCCAGCTCATCAACATCTACGAGGACGAGAACGCCTTTCACCCCAACTCCGACTGGGTGCAGACGCCCATGCGGCCCTTGATGCGCGGGGTCGACGACCAGGTCTACATGACGATGATGGGCCTCAGCCACCAGGAGGCGGTGCTCGGCTCGCGCGGCCGGTCCGGCGGCCAGCTCGACATCTTCATGGCCGTCTTCGGCCCGGTCGGTGAAGACGGGTATCCCAAGCTGCTCTACGACAAGTGGACGGGCGCGATCGACACGGGCGTCGTCGACTACTGGCGCGAGAACTTCGACCTGCGCCACATCCTCGAGCGCGATTGGGACACGCTCGGCCCCAAGCTCGCCGGCAAGATCCACGTCTACATGGGTGACACCGACACGTTCTATCTCGAGGAGGCGGCCAGGTTGATGGAGCAATTCCTCGAGAGCACGACCGACCCTTACTACGACGGCCGGTTCGAGTGGGGCGAGCGGCAGCCGCACTGCTACACCGGGGTGCCGGCGTTCCCGGGCCAGAACTCGCACCAGCGCGTGCTGCCGCTCATGCTCGAGCACATCCTCGAGACGGCGCCGCCGGGGGCGGATACCCTAAGTTGGAGGTACTAGTACCGGGCCATCATAGTCTTGACGCTGCTCGGCGGCCCGATGGGTCGTCGTCACGTCATCCCCCGCGCCCTCGTCCGCGGCTACAAGGAGGCGGAGCGTAGGAATCGCGGGCGCGGTCGCGGGCGACGGCGATGACGAGGCGAAGACGCTACACCTGGCGTGGGAGGGACGATGCAGGACTTCAGGCTCTCATTCCTACTGTTCGCCGCGATCGCTTGCGCCGCCTGTGCGCCGGCCGGCGCCGGGCCCGCCGAGCCAGTGCCCGCGACGCCCGTCGCCGCGCTGCGCGCCGAGCTCGACCAGATCTTCGCCGACCCGGCGTTCCGCAACGCCCACTGGGGCGTCATGGTGCAGTCGCTGGAGACCGGCGAGGTACTGTTCCGGCACGACGCCGAGAAGCTGTACATGCCCGCCTCTAACAACAAGCTGGTCACCGCGGCGGTGGCGCTGGCGCGCCTGGGGACGGACTACCGGTTCCGTACGCGGATCGCGACCGACGGAGCAGTCGGCGCCGACGGCACGCTCGACGGCGATCTCGTCGTCGTGGGCGGCGGCGACCCGGCGCTCTCCGAGCGCTTCTACGATGACGACCCGACCGCGCCGTTCCGCGACTGGGCGGACTCGCTCAAAGCGCTGGGCGTCACCCGGATCGCCGGCGACCTGATCGGCGACGACGACCTGTACGACGATGTGCACCTGGGGCCTGGCTGGGCGTGGGATTACCTCGCCGACTATTACGCCGCCGAGATCGGCGCGCTGCTCTACAACGAAGGCGTGGTCACGTACAAGATCATGCCCGGCGACTCGGCCGGCGCGCCGGCCCGCGTACTCGTCCTGCCGCCCACGCAGTACCTGAGCGTCGAGTACGACATCGTCACCGTGGCCGACAGCTCGATCCAGTTCCCGGAGCGCGGGCCGCTGCCCGGCACATCGATACGGAGCGAGCGCCGCCCCTTCTCCAACCGGGCGCGCATCCGGGGCACGATCTGGGCCGGTCGCGACACCGTGACCCGCTACATCGCGGCCCACGATCCCACCCTGTTCTTCGTCACCGTGCTGAAGGAGACTCTCGAGGACGAGGGGATCGAGATCGCCGGCCGGCCCGTCGATATCGACAGCCTGCCGCCCGACTCGCTGGGCGATTCACTCGCCACGCTCTTCGTGCACACCTCGCCGCCGCTCGGCGAAATCGTGATCCCGTTCCTCAAGCGCAGCCAGAACCAGATCGGCGAGATGCTGCTACGCCATGTCGGGGCGGCCGACTCGGACCTCGGCAGCGTCGCGGCGGGCCGCCGCGCCGTCCGGGCGACGCTCGGCAGCTGGGGGATCACCGAGTCGTCCTATATATATGTCGATGGCTCCGGGCTCTCCCGCTACAACTACCTGAGCCCCGAGGCCATCGTACGGCTGCTCCGCGTCATGTACCGGCGGCCCGAGTTCGATGCCTTCTACGAGGCGCTGCCCATCGCCGGCGTCGACGGCACCATAGAGTCGCGGATGAAAGGGACGCGCGCCGAAGACAGCGCCCGCGCCAAGACCGGCTACATCGCCAACTCGCGCGCTCTGTCAGGTTACGTGACGACCCTGGATGGTGAGATGCTGGCGTTCAGCATGATCGCCAACAACTTCGATGAATCGATCGCGGCAGCGAATTACTTGCAGGATCTTGCCGTCGAGCGGCTGGCGAACTTCAGCAGGCGGTGACTGCGGATAGAGGCATGGTGAGCAGTGAGCGGTGAGCAGCAGAAAGCGTGTCCGCCACTGCCTACCGTTTACCGCCTACCGCCTACTCCAGTTTATCCAGCCTGTCGAGCTCCCGCTCGTACTCCTCCAGCGACAGGCGCCCCTCGATGAACTTCTGCTGCAGGATCTCCAGCTGCGTCGGGGCCTTCTCACCCCTGCGCACCGGCTCCGGCTGCCGCCCCTCGCCGCGCCGCTGCACGGCGTGCTCGATGAGATGGTGCCGCTCGCGGCGCCCCCTACCGAGCCCCCGCACCCGGTCCTCCAGCGTGGTCAGCCGGTCGTCATCCGACTGGCGCTCCTCGAGCTCCCTCTGGTGTTCCTTGTACTTGCGTCGTCCCCAGCCGCACGCCTTGCCGCAGCCGATGAACAGGACGATGAACAGGACCCAGAATCCAAATCCGAATTCCATCCTACTGCCTCCGCGCGCTAGGCGTCGCTCGTCGCCGCGCCCGGCTTGATCTCCTCGATCTCCCGAGCCGCTCGGTCCAGGATCTCCTTCACCCGCTCCAGCTCATCCGGGTGCTCGGCCCACCGGATCCCTCGCTCAAATGTAACCTGAGCCAGCTTGCGGAACGACCCGGAAAGATCCCGCATCTCGCTGCGGAAGAAACGGTCGGTGAAGCTGGCGATCCGCTCGAGGATGTCGTCCACCAGATCGCCGTTCTCCTCCAGGAACTCGCGCCCCTCGTCGGTGATGCTGTACACCTTTTTCCCTCCCTGCTCCTCGCACACCACGTACCCCTGGTCCTCCAGCATCTGCAGGGTGGGGTAGACCGAGCCCGCGCTGGCCGAGTAGCAGCCGCACGACTCCTCCTCCAGCGCCCGCATCACCTCGTAGCCGTGCATCGGCTTCTTGGAGAGCAGCTTCAGGATCATGTACTTGAGATCGCCCCGGTCGAACACGCGGAAGCCCAGCCCGCGCCGGCCGGCGCCGAACGCGAACCCCATCGGCCCGCAGAAGGCGGCGAAGCCGCCCAGCCCGTGATCACGAGAACGTCTCGACATGGGAAAAGCCTCGACTTCTGGAACAGGTGGATGTCGAGGCCGGTTATCGCCGGCCCCGGCCGATGAGGGATATATCGGCCCGACATATCGGCAAGATATATCTAACGATATATCGCTTGGCTGTCAAGGAGAGCTGCCCCCGGACCCGGGCTCCGACTTGAAAACGTAGCTTCCAGAAGCTACCTTGCACGCATGAGATCCGTTGGCCTGAAGATCCTCAAGAACAAGCTCAGCGAATACGTACGGCTCGCCGCTTCCGGCGAGACCATCCTGGTCACGGACCGCGATCGGGTGGTCGCCGAGCTGGGGCCGCCTCGTGAGGGTCGCGCTCCGCGGCTGGCCGACGCCCAGTTGTCGGAAGCCGTCCGCAAGGGCTGGCTGTCGCCGCCGCTGGTTGTCGCGGAGGAGCCTCCTCCCTATCTCCCCGTCGCCCCCCTCTCCCAGATACTGGCGGAGCTGGATGAGGATCGGGAGGAGCGTTGATCTACGTCGATACCTCGGTCGCACTGGCCCAACTGCTCGCCGAGGATCGCCGGCCACCGGAGTCGCTCTGGTCGGAATCGTTGGTCTCCAGCCGCCTGCTGGAGTACGAGCTCTGGAACCGCATACACGCGCGCGGCCTGACCGCATCGCATTCGGAGGCGGCGCGGGACGTGCTGGGGCGCGTCGCCATGTTGGAGATGCTGAGGCCGATTCTGCAGCGGGCGACCGAGCCCTTTCCCGTCACCTTGCGCACGCTCGATGCCTTGCACCTGGCGTCCATCGACTTCCTGCGCTCGCAAGGAGTCAAGGTGCGCCTGGCCTCATACGATGAGCGGCAACTGAAGGCGGCAGCCCGGCTGGAGATCCCCATCCACGGATTGTAGATCTTGCTGAGAGTCTGACACCGACGCCCTCAATCCCTCCTTCCGCCTACCTGCCAACTCTGCGGCCCTCAACCTCAGGCCGGACATTCCAACGGGCTGCGCGACCTCAGAACCCGTGGCTAACGAGAAGCCCCACCGCGCCAGCGGGAGGATCTCCTGCGCGGTGGCGTCGTAGACGGCGTCCGGGGGGATGCAGGCGTCGCGACCGATTGTGCGCCGTCGGCATGGTGGACGAGCAGGCCGACGCACCCGGCCTTGCGCGTCAGGCGCATGCCACAAGGTGGGCGCCGCATCCGTTCGGCTGCGGGACACGTCAGTCCCGAAAACGGACGATCGAGGCTCCGTTCCTCACGGTTGGTGCACTTCTCGGCACGGAGGACTCGTGGGACCTTCATTGGCATGCGAGTTGCCCCTCAAGATGCTACATGGGGAGAGACGTGCGGACCGGCGGTGGTGTCCTTGGCGGACCGCATCCGTGGCCGATTGTGACCAGTACCTGATTGAGGCGACGGGAGGCACGGCATGGCCCGGTCAGTGGCGGCACTTATCCTGGCTCTGGCCGCTAGCGTGGAGATCCAGATGGACCCAGGAGGAACCCAGTCGATCGAGGAGACCATCCTCTCCAAAGAGAAGGCCGCCATGGAGCGGTGGCGGCACGGGGATCCGCTGGGCTGGGCCGAGATCAGCGCCGACGAAGTGACGTACATCGACCCGGGACTCACCGAGCCGGTTCGAGGCTTGGCGGCATACCGGGATTACCTGGAGCAGTTCGCGGGCAAGATCAGCTACGACCGGTCGGAGTTCATCAACCCCCGCGTCGCCGTGTACGGAGAGCTGGCCGTTCTGACCTACAACTACATCTCGACTGTCCTGGGAGAGGACGGCGAGATCGTCAGCCAGACGCCGTGGAACAGCACGGAAGTGTACGCGTTGCTGGCCGGGGAGTGGAAGATCATCCATACGCACTGGTCGTTCATTGACGAGAAACCGCCCGAGCAGCTAGAGATGCGGCTGCCCGTGGACCTGGGAAGGACCGAGTACCAGGGCACCGTGACCGACTTGCTCTCGCTGGAGGCGGCTGCGATGGAGCGCTGGCGCAAGGGTGATCCCTGGGGATTCACCGAGCTGAGCGCGGACGAGGTGACGTATTTCGACACCGGTACGCCCCGGCGCATCGACGGGCTCGAAGCTCTGAGGGCCGAGTATGGGAAGATAGAGGGGAGAGTGCGGTACGACGTCATGGAGTTCGTCGATCCGCACGTTCAGGTCCATGGCGATGCCGCGGTACTGAGCTACCGCTTCTTCTCGACGGTGCTCGAGCCGGACGGGTCCATCGCGTCGAGGACTCCCTGGAACTGCACGGAGGTATACGTCAGGAGAGAGGGTGAGTGGAAGATCGTGCACACGCATTGGTCGTTCATCCTCGGGGAAAGGCGCTGACGGACTCGACAGCTCTCTCTGCTGAGACGTCTGCTACAAGGAGCACGTAAATGCCGTCACTCTGGGGCCGAGGTCGGGCCGGCTTGGATGATCTCAAGTACGCCGTCCGGACGCTGCACCGGAACAGGGGGTTCGCCGTCGCCGCCGTCCTCACTATGGCCCTCGGCATCGGTGCCAACACCGGGGTCTTCAGTGTGGTGAACGGCATCATCCTCGAGCCCCTCCCTTACAACGCTCCCGACCGCCTCGTGAAGATCTACGTAGCGCGAGCCGACCGCGGTTGGACGCGCGGCTCGATGTCTCAGCCGGACCTGCGCAGCGTGCAGGCTGAAGCGCGTTCGATTCAGGCTGCAGCCGGATACTACGCCACCGAGCTGACTCTCACAGGCCTGGGAGCGGCGGAGTCTGTCCCGGGAGCACAGGTCACCGACGGGCTACTGGCGGTATTTCAGGAACCTGCGTTCCTGGGTAGGGACGTTCGCGGCGAGGAAAACGTGTCGGGCGGGCCTCGCGTCGTGGTCATCGGACACGCGTTCTGGCGCGAGCGTCTCGGTGGAGATCAGCACGTGCTGGGGAGGACACTCCAGATCGCCGGTGAGCCGCACGAGATCGTGGGAGTGGCACCTCCTGGATTCGACTATCCGCAGGGCGCGCAGCTATGGGTGCCGCGGTATCTCAACGTCGAGGGGTGCGGGCGCGACTGCCACTTTTTGCAGGTCGTCGGCCGCCTGGCCGATGGCGCGAGCGTCGCTACGGCCGGTCACGAAGTAATGGAGCTATCGCGCCGCCTCGAGGAGCGGTATCCGGTTCTCAACTACGGCAAGCGCTTCAACTTGATCACCCTCGAGGAGGACGTCGTTGGGGACGTGAGCACAGCCCTGTGGGTGCTCTTCGGTGCGGTCGGCATCGTGCTGTTGATCGCTTGCGCCAACGTTGCCAACCTGTTGCTCGCCAGAGCCTCGTCACGCAGTCGTGAGGTGGCGATGCGATCGGCGCTGGGTGCCTCTCGGGGTCACATCGCGCTACAGCTACTGTTGGAAGCGCTGGTACTGGCTTCGCTCGCCGGCCTGGTTGGGCTCCTCCTGGCATCATGGACGGTGAGCCTGCTGCTGAGCATGGCTCCGGAAACGCTCCCGCGGCTGGACCGGGTCACGATCGACGGCGCGGTGTTGCTTTACACCCTGCTGGCCGTAGTTGTCGTTACGGTTCTGTTTGGGCTCATACCGTCACTGTGGCTCGCGCGAGTTCCGGTCTCCGAGGTGTTGAGCCAGGGCGGGCGCACGGGCACTGGAGGGCCGGCACGACGGCGGTCGCGCTCTGCGCTGCTGGTCGCGGAGGTCGCACTCTCCTTGATGCTCTTGCTCGGCGCGGGGCTGCTGCTCCACAGCTTCTCCAGGCTCAGCGCCGTCCGGCTCGGGTTCGAAAAAGACGACGTGTTGACCTTCCGCCTGTCACTCCCGAGCGACCCCTACGACTACGATGTGGAGCGTACCGTTCGCTTCTTTGGCTCGCTGGAGGATCGAATCGGCAGTCTGCCGGGCGTAGACGCCGTAGCATCGGTCTACGGGAGCCCTCTAGGTGAAGACGGCGTATTCACGTCGATCCACTTCCTGGATCGGGCACCGCCACCCGAAGGCCAGGAAGACGACATAGCGGTCCGGGTCGTCACGCCCGGCTACCATAACGCGCTTAGCGTCCCGGTCGCGAATGGTCGCAGGCTCGACGCGGGCGACCGAGACGGCATGGTGCGGGTCGCGCTCGTAAGCCAGAGCCTGAGTGACCGTTACTACCCGGATCAGGATCCCGTCGGCAGAAGAATCCGAATCGACATGAACTTGGGATTCGGATCGGAAGCTCCCTGGACTATCGTTGGCGTCGTCGGCGATATCCGATCACAGGACCTTGCAAGCGAACCCGAGCCCGAGATCTACGTACCGCACGCCCAGATGGGCAGCCGCGTCATGAGCGTCCTGGTGCGCATGAATCCCGCAGCCCGCAACCTGCTCCCCGCGATCCGCAGAGAGGTCCAGGCTCTCGACCCTAATGTCCCGCTCCGCAACGTCGAGATGTTGCAGGAAACCGTCGACCGCCACTTAGGGCCCGCTCGGTTCTACCTGCTGCTGCTCGCCGTCTTTGCCGGAATGGCGGTGACGCTCGCCGGCATCGGCCTGTATGGGGTCATCGCATATCTCGTCTCGCGACGAACGCGTGAGATAGGAATCCGCATGGCCCTCGGCGCCAAGAGCGGCGAGATAGGTCGCATGGTGCTGGCTCAAGGGATCCGCCCGGCTCTCCTCGGCATCGTGTTGGGAGTCATCGGCGCGTATCTCGGCTCGCGGGTATTGCAGTCCTTACTATATGAAGTGGAACCGGGTGACCCCTTGGCGTTTGTCGGCGCTACACTGGTGCTGCTAGTAGTAGTCGTATTCGCGATCCTGCTCCCCGCCAGGCGGGCAAGCAGCGTGGACCCCGTGGAAGCGTTGAAGTCAGAATAGCCGGGACCGTTCAGGCCCCGGGGTTCCCTGACCGTCGCCGCCGGTCAGCCGCTCGATCCATTTTGCGGCATTGCGGTTCTCCGGATCCAGCTGCAACACCTTCTCATAGCACTCGACTGCCAGCTCGTTCCTGCCGTTCGCGGCGTAAGCGTATGCCAATGCTTCCCACGCGGTGGCAGACTCGGGAAAGAGCTCGACCTTCTTGTTCAGGACCGCGTACAGGATCTGCTCGTCCGACTCACCGAAGTAGTTGTACGACAGCACATCGACGAAGAACTCGTTGATCAGGCCCGCCTCGTCACCGATCTGAAACACGGAATCCAGAGCGACATCGGCTTCGCCGTTCTTGCCGGCTCGGTACAGGGCCTCCGCGTGATCCAGCAAGTCCTGCATACGATCGACAGCCGCTCTGAGACGCGATTCCTTCGCAGCGCCGTAGTCCCTAGCCGTTGCCCGCGCGAGAACGACTGCCGTATCCAGAGCCGCCTCGGCTGGAACGGCCACATCGGGCATTACGCCGGTTCCTTCCCAATTGCCGGATGTGATTGGATTGATGGCGCGGTCGGTCGGTATGTAGATCTCGAACAGATCATCGATCTGATAAAGGT
>JASFTY010000012.1:0-19921 GCA_050050535.1 Gemmatimonadales bacterium
TCACCCAGGGCGGCGATTTCAGCGGTAACCGGGTGCCGGGCGTCCCACCCCATCGACTCCACGCGCGGGTCGGCTATGCGCGCGATACGGGGCCTTCGGGCTCACTGCGACTGAGCGTGACAGATGACCACTTCGTCGACAGCGCTAACGAGAACCGCAACGATGGCTACGCCGTCGTCGACCTGCGCCTCGGGTATACGGCGCACATCGCCCGCCTCCAGGTCGTGCCCTTCCTCGGCATCAACAACGTCTTCGACGTCCGCTACAACTCGTCCGTCGTCGTCAATGCCACGGCCGGTCGCTTCTACGAGCCGGCGCCGGGGCGGAACGTTTACGCAGGATTCCGTTTGCGTACCCGGTGAACAGTAGTCGGTGGTCGGTAGCCGGTAGCCTTTATGTGGAAAGTCGAAGGGTCACCGGCCACCGGCTACCGTACTACCGGCTACCGAGCTACCGGCTACTGACTGGCGGCGGCGCGCACCCTATATTCGGCGAGGCATCTCATTCCCACGGGGAGGATTCGGCCGATGGAGAAGAGCGAGCCTGCACCGAGCTCACGGTCCTCATTCGTAAAGCGCGCTTGGGGCGCGGCGACCTTCAAGGTCCCAATCTACGAGGAGGTGGAGCACGACCCGGGCGCCACCGCACAGGCGGCGGGTGTGGTCGGGCTGGTCGCGCTGGCCGCGGCGATCGGCGCGGCGGAGCTGGGGCCCGGCGGCCTAATCGCCGGCGTCGTCGGCGCCTACTTCGGCTGGGCGCTGTGGTCGGGCACCGTCTACCTGGTGGGCGTCCAACTGTTCGAGGGCACGGCCGACTGGGGTGAGCTTCTGCGGACGATCGGCTTCGCGCAGGCACCGGGCATCCTACTCGTACTCAGGATGCTGCCGGCCGCGGGCACCTGGCTTTACCTGGCGGTCCTGGTGTGGATGATCGGGACGGTGCTGGTGGCGATCCGGCAGGCGCTCGATTTCGGGACCGGCCGGGCGCTCGCCACGGCTTTCGCCGGCTTCGTCCCCTACGTGCTGGCGCGGACGCTGATCGAGCTCTTGTTCGACGTCACGCCGAGGATCCTGCCCTAGCGTTGGGAGGTTCGCTGCCCGCGATGCTGTACGTCCGTCACGGTGATGTGTATGTGGTTCGCTTCGAGGAAGAGGAAGTCTTCCCCGGCAAGTTCCTCGAGTTTCTCTCCGCGCGTGGTGTGCGGCGCGGTAGCTTCACCGGCATCGGCGCGCTGCGGCGGACCTGCATCGCCTTCTTCGACACCGACTCGAAGGAATATCTGGACCGCGAGTTCGACGAGCAGATGGAGGTTCTGGCGCTGATCGGCAACGTAGCGCTGCACGAAGGCGAGCCGTTGGTTCATGCGCACGTCACGTTGGGACGGCGCGACTACTCGGTGGTCGGCGGCCACCTGCGCGAGGGCATCGTGCGACCCACCCTGGAAGTGACTCTACACGCCGGAAGCGAGCCGCTGCAGCGGGCGGTCGATCCGAAGTACGGGCTCCCGGCACTCGACCTCAAGGAACGACACTAGAGACATGTTACTCGACCCCGAGACGATCGAGATCATCAAGAACGCGAAGACGATCGCAGTCGTCGGCTGTTCCCCGAAGTCCTACCGCGACAGCAATACGGTAGCCCGCTATCTGATGGAGCACGGCTACGCCATCGTGCCCATCAACCCGAAGCACGACATGATCCTCGGTGTCAAATGCTACCCCGACCTCCCGAGCGCGCGAGAGGCCGAAGGACCCATCGACATCGTCGACATCTTCCGCGCATCGGATCTCGTGACGCCCCACGTCCAGGAGGCGATCGAGATCGGTGCCAAGCTGGTCTGGATGCAGCTGGGTGTCGTCAACGAGGAGGCCGCTCTGGAGGCGCGCCGCGCCGGGATCACCGTCGTCATGGACCAATGTCTGAGGGTCCAGCACAAGGCGCTGAGGCGCGAGCGCCTGCTGTGAGCCCAGGGAGGGCGAGCGAAGTCGACAGCTTCGCCGCCCTGCTGGCCGGTGGGGCCAACCGGCGCTACGCGGGACAGGCGAAGGCGCTGGAGGCGGTGGGCGGCGAGCCGATAGCACTGCGGGCGATCCGGGCTCTGCGCGCGGCCGCCGGTCGCGTGGTGCTGATCGTCAACGAATTCGACACGTATAGAGTGCTCGGCCTAGAGATGCGACGGGATCTGCGGCCCGGGCTCGGAGCTCTGGGCGGGATCCATACCGCCGTCTGTTGGGCGGAGGAGGCCGGCTACCGCGGCGCGCTGGTCGCCGCCTGCGACATGCCGTTCCTCTCCGCTCGGCTGCTCCGCGAGCTGGCCAGGGACGCGGGCCGCGATGAGGTGGTCGCGCCGCAGAGCGCATCGCGCCGCGGACTCGAGCCGCTCTGCGCCTGGTACGGCGCCGGCTGCCGCGGCGCTATCGAAGCGGCGCTGGACCGGGGCGACCGCCACGTCATCTCTTTCTTCGATGACGTCTCGGTGCGGACGCTGCCACTGGATCAGGTCGCCAGCTTCGGCGATCCCGGACTCATGTTCCTGAACGTCAACACACCGGCAGACCGCGAGCGAGCGGAAGACGGGCTGCGCGGGATGGAGGGGGCGGGACGGTGACTGACCAGCCCGGTATCGCCCGCCAACCTCGCCGGCCCGATTGGCTCTCGGTGGATGAAGCCCGCGAGATCATCCTGGCGCGGGTCGTCGAGCTGGACCGCGAGCTCGTCCGTCTGAGCGTCGCGCTGGGGCGCGTCCTGGCGGCCGATGTCGAGTCGGCCGTCACGCATCCGGCGTGGGACAACAGCGCGATGGACGGGTTCGCCGTTCTCTCTCGCGACGTGGCCCGGGCGAGCCGGTCGAAGCCCGTGGTCCTGAGGGTGATAGATGAGATAGCCGCCGGCACCTTCCCCAAGCGCGCCGTGGGGCCGGGCGAGGCGATCCGCGTGATGACCGGCGCGCCGGTGCCGACCGGCGCCGACGGCGTCACGCGGCTCGAGCACACCGAGCCCGGTCCCGAGCCGGGCACGATCCGGGTCTTCGACGGCAGCGATGCGGGCCGCAACATTCGCCGCCGTGGCGAAGACCTGAAGGTCGGCGCGCGCCCGCTGACCGCCGGCACCCTGCTACGCCCGGCGGAGATCGGCGTGCTGGCGATGCTGGGTCAGCCGTCGGTGCCGGTCTACCGCCAGCCGAGGGTGGGAATCCTGGCGACCGGGGACGAGCTGGCCGACTTCGACGAGCTGGAGGAGGTCCACGCCGGCCGTCGCATAATGAACTCGAACTCGTATGCGCTGGCCGCCCAGGTGCAGGAGGCCGGCGGCGAGCCGGTCATGCTGGGTATCGCCCGCGACCACCCCGATAGCCTGCGCCGCCGTCTCGAATCGGCGATCGGCAACGACGCCTTGATCACCTCCGCCGGGCTCGCGGTGGGCGATCACGACTACGTGAAGGAGGTACTCGACGACCTCGGCCTGGAGTTCCTCTTCTACCGCGTGCTGATGCGACCCGGCAGCCCCTTCACCTTCGGTATGCTCGGCTCGATGCCGGTCTTCGCCCTGCCGGGCAATCCGGTCTCGGCCATGGTCACGTTCGAGCTGATGGTGCGACCGGCGCTGAGGAAGATGACGGGACTCGTACACTACGATCGCCCGTGGCGGCGCGTACGACTGGCGGAGCCGGTGACGACGCCGGGCCCCCGCACCCATTTCTACCGGGCGACGCTGGAACGACAGGGGGACACCTGGCTGGCGCGGCTGACCGGTCCCCAGGGCTCCGGAATCCTAACCTCGATGTCGGGAGCGGACGCGCTGATAAGAGTGCCGGGCGACACCAATCTGCAACCCGGCACCGAGGTCGACGCGATCGTCCTGCGGGAGAGGTAACTCTCCTCCCCATCGCCATCGAGATCTGTCAAAGACGATGGCGATGGGGATGGCGAGGGCGAGTTACCCCTCGGAACGGAGCTTCTTGAGCTCCTCCGTCAGGCGCGGCACGACCTCATTGACATCGCCGACGATCCCGTAGTCGGCGATCTTGAAGATCGGCGCCTCGGCGTCCTTGTTCACCGCGACGATGCAGCCGGCGGTCTGCATGCCCGCCAGGTGCTGGATCGCCCCACTGATCCCGATGGCGAAGTAGAGCGGCGGCGCTACGACCTTTCCCGTCTGGCCCACCTGCTCGCCGTGAGGCCGCCAACCCGCGTCGACCACCGCACGACTGGCACCGAGTGCGGCGCCGGGACCGAGCGCGTCGGCCAGCTGCTCCAGCAACTTCCAGTTGTCGGGCGAGCCCAGGCCGCGACCGCCGGAGACCACGATCTCGGCCTCGGCGACGTCGGGCCTCTCCTTCTGTTCTTCCTCCGCCGCCCGCACCTTGACGCGACTCACCGCTCCTTCTCCGACGGCCAGCTCCTCGACCCGCGCCTCGCGCGGCGCTTCCACCGCCTTATAGGCCCGCGGTCTGACGCTCAACACTGCAGGCTCGCCCTTGAAGCCGACGCGCATGAACACCTTACCGGCGTAAGCAGGCCGCACGGCGACCACGCGGCCCTCCGCGACGCCGACCTCCGTCACATCGCTCGCCAGCCCCGCCTTCAGGCGCGCCGCCACGCGCGGCGCCAGGTCCTTGCCCTGGGCGCTGGCCGCGAACAGGATCGCCTTCCCTCCGTCCTCCTGGGCCGCCTTCGCCACCAGCTCCGTGTACGCTTCCGGCGAGTACTCGGCGAACGCGTCGGAGAAGCCGGTCAGCACGCGGTCGGCGCCGTAGCTACCCAGCCTGCCCGTCTCGGCCGCCAGCCCGGGCGGCCCGAGCAGGACCGCGATCAACTCGACGCCCAGCGCATCCGCCAGCCCGCGCCCCGCGGTCAGGATCTCGAGCGTGGTGCCCCGGAGTGCTCCGCCTCTCTGCTCTGCTATCGCAAGAACGCTCATCGCTTTCAGATAACCTTGGCTTCGTCCCGGAGCTTGCGGACCAGCTCGGGCACGGCGTCGGCGCCTTCGCCGACGATCTGGCCCGCAGAGCGCACCGGCGGGTTCATGACCTCGATGATCTCGAGCCGCGACTCGGCGTCCCCGACATCCACCTCCTCGAGCGGCTTCTTCTTCGCCTGCATGATACCCTTGAGGCTCGGGTAGCGCGGCTCGTTCAGACCCTTCTGAGCCGCGATCACGCCGGGCAGCTCGAACTCGACGACCTCGTGACCGCCCTCGATCTCGCGCGTCGCCGTCACCGCACCGCCGTCGACCTGCAACTTGGTGACCACCGTCGCGCAGGGAAGACCCAAGAGCGCGGCGACCATCGCCGGCACCTGCAAGTTGTCATCATCGATCGCCTGCTTGCCGAACAGCACGAGATCGTACTCCCGACCCTTGATCGCCCCGGCTAGCTTCTCGGCCGTGCCGAGCCCGTCGACCGACGGCCGGCCCTCGAGCAGGACCGCCTGATCGGCCCCCATGGCCAGCGCCGTACGCAGAGTCTCCTTCGACTCCTCGCCGCCGAGGGTCATGACGGTGACGCTGCCGTCGGCCGCCGCCTCCTTCAGCTTGAGGGCCTCCTCGACCGCGTACTCGTCGTAGGGGTTGAGTACGAATTTCACTCCCTGTGTATCGACGGCGAGGCCGTCTTTCGACTTCGCGATGCGGCTCTCCGAGTCGGGCACACGCTTGATGCAGACTATTATTCTCATCGCCAATAGGAACAGAAAGGGTTGTGTCGGCTCGCCTAGTTGCTCGTCGCCTCCAGATGCTCGATCTCCTCCGGACTCAGCGCACAATAGCGGTGGAGTACCAGGTCGATGAGCCGATCCGTGAGGTCGGCCTCTTTCGCCCTGATCGTCGCACTGCCACGCAGGCCGCCGGAACGCAGCTTCAGCAGCCGGTCGGCAAGCCAGCCGAGGAACGAGGCGACGACATCGCGGTGCGGACCGCCTTCGCCACGCTCGCTGGGATCGTGCGAGGTGACGAGCGCATCGACCAGGGCGAGCGTGCCGGGGAAGACCAGCGAAACGACCGACCCGGACTCGGTCGACTCTTCGCCCGTCTCCTCCTCCCAGCTCAGTTCGTTCTCGTACAGCTGTTGGGCTTCCTCGAGCAGATGGTGATGTTGCTCCTCCGGCGTTCGCTCGGCCGGCGGGTGAGGCGGAAGCGTGCGACCCAAGAGTTCGGCCACCGCCCGCATCCGCATCTGGACCTCCGCCTGTGCTCCTGTGTGCGTGTTCTTGCCCATATCACTCACGTGCTCAGCTGGAATGACGACGCGGGCGACCGAGATCTAATACGGCGTGGCGGCCTCTATTGCAAGGCGGGGACCGGCGGCGGCTTGTCGAGGACCCGAACCCCATCCTGCTCGTGCTCGTAATCGCGATCGTAATCGTACTCGCGATCGTAATCGTACTCGAATCAGGCAGAAGTCGACTAGGATTACGATTAGGATTACGATCAGGATTACGATTACGAGCGCGAGTAGGAGGAATAAGATCAGCGCTGCCGGTATCGCGCGCAGCGACGAAGATAGCTCAGATTCCGCCGATCGGCGCGGACCGGATCGTCGCCCTTCGGCGTCTCGATGATTTTGGGCACCAGGCGGAACCGGTCATCGCGCATGATTAGGCGGAACGGGCCGGGGCCCAGGCGGCCTTTGGCGATCTGTTCGTGGCGATCGACGCGACTGCCCAGCGGCGCTTTGGAGTCGTTGAGGTGAAGCAGCTGGACGCGCTCCAGGCCGACGATGCGATCCAGCTCGCCGATTACCTCCTCGTAGGCGCCGACCAGGTCGTAGCCGGCGGCGAACAGGTGCGCCGTATCCAGGCAGACGCCCAGCCGATCCCGGCAGCGCGGGCCGATCCGCTCGAGCAGCTCCGCCAGCTCCTCGACGCTGGAGCCCAGCGCCGTGCCCTGTCCGGCGGTGCCCTCGATGAGGAGGGTCGTGGCGCCGCCGACCGCCCGGAGCGCGCGCCGGATCGCTTCGGCGTTGCGGCGCAGGCCGGCGGCACGGTCACCGTCGGTGGCGTTCCCCGGGTGGGTGACGAGGAAATCGAGCTCCAGGACGCGGCAGCGTTCCAGCTCATGACAGAACGAGCGGTAGGAACGCTCGCGCAGCCGAGCGTTAGGGCTGGCCAGGTTGATCAGATAGGAGTCGTGCGAGCCGGCGACGGCGATCGAGTGCTCCGAGAGCGCGCGCCGGAACGCCGCCGCCGTCTGGCGATCGATCTCGCGCTCCGCCCAGCGGTTGACCTGCTTGGTGAAGATCTGAATGACGTCGGCGCCGATCTCGGCGCCACGGGCCGGTGCTCGTTCGACACCACCGGCAGTCGAGACGTGGGCGCCGAGCAGGGTCACCCGGCGGCCCGGCCGGACTCGCTCCGGCCGATTCACCCGGTGAGCAAGTTGACGAGGACGACGGCGATGACGATCACGGCGATGGCGCCGACCACCACCCACAGCCCGCGCGGCCCCCACGCCCAGCGGCGCGGATGTTCGGTCTCCTCGACCACCTCCGTCACGAAGTGATCCCAGCGATCGGGGTCGGGCCGCGGGATCGGTGTCTGCTGCAGCAGGCTCACCGCGTTCGCCCTGCTGCGGCACTCGGCACAGGTCTCCAGGTGGCGCCGGACGCGCTGGTCATCCGCCTCCGACACTCTACCGGCCAGAAACTCGGGAATGAGATCGCCGATCGCGTCGCAATCGTTCCGTCCCGTCATGTGAGCGCCTCCCTGAGCTTCTGGATGCCGTGGTGATAGTTGACGCGAGCAGAGCCCTCCGAGCAGTCGATGATCTCGCCGATCTCCTTGAAGCTGAGCCCCTCGAACACGCGCAGTGTCACGGCGCCCCGCTGTTTCTCCGGCAGGTTGGCCAGCTCGGCGGCCGCGCGGGCGAAGGCCTCGGCGCGGGCGGCCTTCGCGTCCGGCGGTGTGAGGGAAGCGATGAACTCGGCGCCGGTGTCGATCCTGACCTCGCCGCGCCGCTTCTGGCGGCGCGCGACGGAGCGGGCGGTGTTCAAGGTGATGG
The DNA here is from genome assembly GCA_050050535.1 of Gemmatimonadales bacterium. Taxonomy (GTDB): domain Bacteria; phylum Gemmatimonadota; class Gemmatimonadetes; order Palauibacterales; family KS3-K002. The sequence continues at coordinate 7,996 of JASFTY010000012.1, forward strand.
AGAACAGCCAGGTCCTGAAGCGGCTGTCACCACGGTAGTTGTCGAGACCGTTGAACGCTCGTACGAAGACGTCCTGGGCGACATCGAGCGCCAGGTCGGGATCGGCGAGCCAGCGTGCGGCGAACCGGTAGACGGCGTCGCGGTGCAGCCTGACCAGCTGCCCGAACGCCGTGCGGTCGCCCTGCTGCGCCTGTTGAATCAGAGCCGCCTCGTCCATGCCACCCGTAAGATGCAGCGAAGCGCGGAAGTGTTAAAGAACGGCTGCGACCGGCGTTGCGCCGGGGGCACCCTTGATCCTGGGCGGGGCGGCCCCAATATACCGGTTGGAAGGCAAACGCGCCGGCGGCGCTGAAGGGAGGATGGCTATGGGCGGATCGAGGAAGGTACTGGCGACTGTGATGGCGGCCGCCTGTTTTCTTGTCGGAACCAGGGACGTCTCCGGCCAGGTCGTCGCCGAACCGGCGCTGCTCACGGCCGGGATACCGGTCACCGAGGTCTTCCTGCCCTACATCGCGATCCCCGACCACGCAATCGTCGTAGGCGGGATGCTTCGCTTCCCGATCAGCGACGACGTCGACATCGGCGGCCGCGCCGGCCTCTGGGTGATCGACAACGCCAAGGACTCACCCTTCGCCGGCGGCGACCTGCGCTACAACCTGCTCTCGCGCCCGCTGTCACCGGGCGGCGGCCAGCTCGCGCTCTCCTTCGACGTCGGGCTCGGTGTGAGCGACCCGGGCGTCACCGTCTGGAAGATCCCGGTCGGCTTCATCGCCGGAATCGGGTTCGTCCTGGCGGGCGGCGACTCCGAGATCTTCGTCCATCCGCGGTTCGACCTGGCCCTCAGCTCCGGGGAAGACAGCTTCGACGCCGAACTGCTGCTCGACGTGGGCGGACTCTTCTCCATCACACGGTCGATGGGCGCGATGCTCGATGTCCGCTTCGGCGAAGGACCTTATGCCGAGGGCGATCAGGTCGTGCTCGCCCTGGGTGTGGCGTGGCGGCTCTAGACCGGTGGGCGGTGGGCGGTAGGCGGTGGGCAGTGGGCGGTAGGCGGTAAGGATTACAGCGGGATCGGGCGATCTCGGTCCGCCTGTACGATACAGAGAAAGCCGAAGGGTTCATCGCCGCCGGCGCGGAATTGGTGTGGCTCGTTCGGCGCCACGTAGACCATATCGCCGTAGCCCACCGGTTCCCAGCGATCCCCCAACCTCACCTCGCCCGCGCCTCGCAGAGCGACGACCACGTGCTGGTGTGCGTGACGCTCGTACGACGTGTAGCCGCCGGGCTCGACCTCGAAGTAGCGCAGGTGGAACGGCACCTGCTCCTGGGGCCCGACCAGTATCTGCCGGGAGACGGCACTCCAGTCCACGCCGGGCTCCTTGTAGGCGGCGAGATCGACCCCTTCCCAGCGGTAGTCGCTGAAGCGGATGACGCGACTAACGGAGGTCTTGTCTTGGCTCATAGGTCAGCAACAGTGGCACATCGACGGCTTGGAACGTATCAATCCCAAGGCTGTCGGTGACGATAAACCACGCAATGTCGGAGCGGACGATGGCCGGAAGACGGCCATCCGGTAGTCGAAACGAACCTCGGTACCCAGTGCGCAGGTGATATAGATCGGCAACCGCGCTGTCAGCGCTACGGCGCATCGCCCATGCTATAGAGTCGGACCCAAGCACCACGTCGAGGTAGAAAGGCGTGCGTTTTGGCCACCTTCCTTCGAAACGTTGACGTTGGGACACGCCGATGAAAGGCAGTCTCACGTCAGGGTCGCGAACGTGCCGTCGTAGCTCCCGTTCCCGTTCAGCTGCATCTACTCGGTCCGGCTCCAGGTCCAACGCGTAGGATGTAATCAGCAATGATGATGCGTCAAAGAAGCACAATCCAAAGTGGTCATACGAGAGCGCCACCAGGAACGCTCCGTTCGCATCCCAAGTCCTACGGTGGCTATTCAGGTAGGGGCGTTGCTCGGGGTAACCAAGAATCTCCTCTAGATGCACCCAGCCGTTCCGAAGTGCCAGGACCCCCCTCCACGACCCCGGGCGCTTAGGCACGATAGCTTCCACCGACAGGGCTGTGCGGATATCCCGATCACTTGAGTACAGATTCCCCTTCCCGCTTTCGCTCGCAATCAGGGCGCCATCGAGGTGCGCCAGATGCACATCGTAGGTTCCGACCAACGGAGTTCTGTACTTTCGAAGGGTGGATTGATATTGGCCGTCTCGCTCGTACCAGTAGATGCTGCGCAGGTCAGCAACGGCAAATCCCTCTCGGAGTACGGCGAGCCGGTTGGTCGTGAAAGCCCCGAGCGGCAGAAAGGAGCCGAACTCACCAGGACCCCGACCGAAGCGACCAAACTGCTGCTGCACGGAACCGAGAGTATCCACGACGCTCACCTGACCGAGGCGGACGTCCAGCACTGCGAGAGTGTTACTCGTCGGGTCCCAGTCGAGCCCATGGATATTCGCCAGTGATTCCGCCGGCTGAAGATGCCATCTGAGGCTCAGCTGCGCTGCTACAGGCTGGACAGGGACACTGTCTTTGGATTCCAAGGAGCGCTCGCAGTTCGCTTGGTCACTGCCGAACTGACCTACGACATCTCGTTCGCCACCTGGTCTCTGTTCTCTTGTGTTGCAGCCACCACCGAGAACAGTCAACAGAATGGCCAGTATCGCCCTAGACACGCGTATAGCACGCTTGTTGGCTGACCGGTGATTCCATGCGGTTTGGGCGGGGTCCAGATCGCTGATACACACAGCAACCTATCCGCAAGCCACCTAGGCGTTCAATGTTCGGCGTCCAGTGTCCACCCTTCAAATCGCCCGAACTTCCACCCCGATCCCGTGGGGATAGATCATCGCGCGCAGCGACTCGTCGTGCGTCTTCGCCAGTCGTAGCGCTTCACCCACCCCGTCCAGCCCGAAGCGGTGAGTGATGAGATCCTCGACCTCGAACTCGCCGCCAGCCAGCAGCTCCAACGCCTCGCGGGTATCGACAGGCCCCGCCGAGTAGCTGTGGGTGATCGTCACCTCCTTGAAGTAGAGGTCGTGCGGCCGGTAGGCGACGGTCGCCTCCGGCGGCGTGGGTGTGTAGACGAGAACGACGGCGCCGGCAGCCGCGTGGGCCAGTCCGTGCTCGATCGGTTCCACAGCGCCCGGCATCACGATGACCCGCTCGGCGCCCCACCCATCGGTCGCCTCTGCCATCCGTTCATCGAAATCCGGCCCGCCGGGGTCGAGGGCCACGTCAGCGCCTATCTCCGTGGCGAACTCGCGGCGCACCGCCACCGGATCGCTGACGATGATCGGCTTGGCCCCGAAGTGGCGGGCCAGCCGGAGGTTCAGCAAACCCATGGGGCCAGCGCCGATTACCCAGGTGCTGACCCCCGGCTCGACTCCCAGCTTGCGAAAGGCGCGCAGGCTACAGCCGAGCGGCTCGATGAAGGCAGCCGACTCGTCGGGGACATGATCGGGCAACTTCAACACGTCGAGACGCACGATCGGAGCCGGCACCCGTACGAACTCGGCGAACCCACCGGGATCGAGCGATGTCTCGCGGAAACGGCGACACGACGTATACTGGCCGCGCTGGCAGAGCCGGCACTCCATGCACGGCACGTGATGATGGAAGAAGACACGATCCCCGACCTCGAATCCTTCCACCTCGGGCGTCACCTCGTGCACGATGCCGACCGGTTCGTGACCCAGTACGACCGGTACCTTACGACTCACGTACCAATCCATCGCATCGCTGGAGCAGACGCCACAAACGACGACCTGCACGAGGATGTCCCCAGGCTCGAGCTCGGGCAGCGGTAACTCTTCCACACGCACGTCGTCGAGCGAGTAGGCACGTGCCGCGTGCATCATGTTCGCGCCCTTCGCGTTCATGGGGTGATAGCCACCTTCAGCGCCTCACGGCGCCGCATTAGCTCGAACGCACCAGGCAGTTCGTCCAGCGACATCTGATGCGTTACCAGCGGATCGAGTGTCAGGTTACCACTGCAAATGAGTTCCCAGGCACGCCGCACGCAGTCGGGCGTGTAATGGAATCCGCCTTTGAGGGTTATCTCATCGTAGTGGAGCCGCTCGGTATCGAGATTGACCGCGGCGCCTCTCCCGCAGCCACCGAAGAAGAGGACCTCACCACCCGGGCGAGCGAGGGATACCGCGTGCTCCCAGGCCTCGGGACGCCCGACGCACTCGACGACGCCGTCAGCGCCGAGACCATCGCTCATCTCCCTAACCGCCTCCAAGGGGTCGTCGCTATTCGCGTCGAGGGCCAGGTCGGCGCCGAGCAGCCGGGCCAGCTCGAGCCGCCGGCGGTGCCGACCAATCACCGCGACACGGCCCGCGCCACGCAGCCGCGCCAGTTGCACGAAGGTCAGCGCCATCGGACCATCACCGAGCAACACGAGTGTCCGGTCACCCCCGAGCTCCAGCAGGTCGGCGCCGTGGACGACGCAGGCGAGCGGCTCGAGGAAGGCGGCCCGAAGGTCGGAGACGGCATCGGGAATCTCGAAAGCGTTCCGGTTGACGATCTGCCGCGGAAGCAGGACGTACTCGCCGTAGGCGCCGAGCGCCGTGTGCTCGAACAGGTGAAGGCAGAGGTTCTCCGCGCCGCGCAGGCAATAGGCGCAGTCGCCGCAGGGCGCCGTCGGCGCGGCGACGATACGGTCGCCGGGCGCGAATTCGCGGACACCGGCCCCCACCGCCTCGACTACCCCGGCCCACTCGTGACCGAGCGGTCCGGGGACCTCGAGGCGGGCGTGGCCGCGGTCGACGGTCTTGAGATCGGTGCCGCAGGTCAGGGCGCGGGAGATGCGCGCCAGAAGCTCGCCGTCACCGGGCTCGGGGACCTCGACCGTCTCCAGCCGCAGCTCGCCGGGACGCACGAGTTGCCAGACGCGCATGGACTTCGGTGGACCGGCCATGACGCTAGAACCTACAAGGAGACGTCGGCGGCGAGTAGGGGGAGGGCATCCGCCCACCACCAACCCCGCATCCTCCCCCGCGCTCACTCGTGCTCGTAATCGTAATCCTAGTCGTAATCGAGACTTCACTCGCGAGCAGTCCGTCGGTTCACATCGACCAGGAGCACGAGCACGAGCACGAGTAGGAGCGGGGGGGATGATCGGATTGGTGGCGGCGGCGAGCGGGGTGAATATCTTGATACGATCATGGCACACATACCTGACGGCTTCCTCTCGGCGCCGGTCGCCGCCGGCACGTTCGCCGCCGCCGGCGCGCTCACCGCGGTTGCGGCGCGTCGGGCGAAGGCGCGACTCGACGACCGGGCGGCGCCCACGCTCGGGCTAGCTACCGCAGCGGTCTTCGCCGCCCAGGCGGTGAACTTCCCGGTCGCGGCGGGGACGAGCGGGCACCTGCTGGGCGGCACACTGGTGGCGGTCGTCTTCGGCCCGTGGGCCGGCTTCCTGGTCATGACGGCGGTCGTGATCGCCCAGGCGTTGATCTTCGCCGACGGCGGCCTCACGGCGCTGGGTGCCAACATCGTGAACATCGCTGGGGTAGGTGCGCTTTTGGGTTACGCCGTCTACGGGATGCTGGCGGGCCTTGCCGGTGAGGGGCCACGACGGCGCGCGCTGGCCGCAGCGGTCGCGGCATACCTGGCGGCGCTGCTCACCGGGGTCGCCGCCGGGCTCGAGTTGGGGCTGAGCGGCATCGCGCCGACTCGCCTTTCGGTGGGTGCGATGGCGAGCGTGCACGCGGTGGTCGGGCTCGCGGAGGCCGCCATCACCGGACTCGCGGTGTGGGGCCTGGCGCGCAAGCGGCCCGAGCTACTCTTCCGGGCGCGGGCGGCGCAGGCGGCGAAGCCACCTCCGGCCGTCGTGCTGGCAGGCCTCGGCGTGGTAGCGATGCTCGCCGGCCTGTTGGCGATCGCCGCTTCGGCGGCGCCTGACGGTCTCGAGCGCGTGGCGATCGACCTGGGGTTCGCCGACGCGGCCACCTCCTGGGACGCGGCACCGCTCGCCGGCTATCGGGCCTGGATCCCGGGAGCGGTAGGTACGCTCCTGGCGGTCGTCCTCGGCGTGGCCCTCCTGTTCGCCGGTACGGCGGCCACGGTCAGGGCGGTGGGCCGGGCCCGGAGCGCGCGGGAGGGCTGATGGGGTTCGCCCATATCGACCGCTATGCTACCCGCGCTTCCTGGCTCACCGCCCACACGAGTCCCGGCCAGCGGATCTGGATCGCGTTGGCGGCGGCGTTCGCGGCGGGGCTCATGCCGGCCGGTGCGTGGCGCGCGCTGGCGGCGCTCGGGCTCGTCATCGCGCTGGGCGTATGGTCGGCACGACTGCCGGTGAGCACCCTCGCCCGACGCCTCGGCCAGGCGCTGCCGTTCTTCCTGCTGCCGGCACTCGCTCTGCCCATCGGTGTGCCCGGCCCGACTGCGCTCGAGGTCGGCCCCCTGTCGCTCAGCGGACCGGGTCTCCTGCGGGCTGCCGAGATCATCGCGCGCGCAACGCTGGCGGTCTCGGCGGTCACCGTCGTCGTCTCGATCACCCGGGCGACCGACCTGCTGCGCGGCCTGGATGGTCTCCCGCTGCCGCGCCTGGTGACGAGCTCACTATCGCTGGGGTACCGCTACGTCTACCTGCTCAACGACGAGCTGGAGCGAACCGCCAGGGCGATCCGCAGCCGAATGGGTGACGCCTCGCGCCTGCGCCTCTGGCGGGCCCGTGCCTCGACGCTAACCCATCTCCTCCTGCGAGCGCACGACCGCGGCGAGCGGATCCACGCCGCGATGCTGAGCCGCGGCTACCGCGACCGGCTGCCGACGCTGCAGCCGACCGCTGTAGTCAGTCCCGTTTGGACCCTGGCGATCGCTGCAACCTTCGCCGTCATCTGGCTGGCTGGCCTGATGGAGTCCATGCGATGAGCTGCCTGGATGGCGACACGGCCTGGGGACTCGAGATCGCCGGCCTCGCCTATCGCTACCCGGGCGCGTCGGCTCCCGCGCTCTCCGAGATCTCTTTGACGGTCGAGCCCGGGGAGCACGTGGCGATCGTCGGCCCGAACGGCGCCGGCAAGAGCACCCTGCTTCTCCATCTCAACGGCATCCTCGAGCCAACCGCCGGGACGCTGAGCGTCGGCGGCCTACCGGTGCTACCGGAGAACCTTCCCGAGGTCCGTACCCGGGTCGGGCTCGTGTTCCAGGACCCCGACGACCAGCTCTTCATGCCGACCCTGCTCGAGGACGCAGCGTTCGGACCGCTCTGCCACGGCGCGTCGCGCGATGAGGCCGAGCAACGCGCCAGACGCGCCCTCGAAAGCGTCGGTCTCGGTGAGGTCGACGCCGGCCGCGCCGCCCACCATCTGAGCGGCGGCGAAAAACGACGCGCGGCGCTCGCCACGGTCCTCAGCCTCGAGCCGGGCCTCCTGGCGCTCGACGAGCCCACCGACAGCCTCGATGGGCGCGGCCGCCGCCAGATCGCCGAGATAATCAGAGCCCGACCCCAGACCGTTATCGTCGTGACACACGATGTCGAGTTCGCCGCCGCCGTCTGCCGACGCCTGCTGCTCATCGACCGCGGCACGCTGGTCTCCGATCGCGCCGCACCCGACATCTTGAACGATACCGACCTACTGCTCGAGCACGGGCTCGAGCTCGCCCGCTGGCTGCACGAGAGCGACTAGGAGAGCCATGCTCGAGTACGACTCCAGCATCATCATCGAACGTCCCGTCGAGGTAGTCTTCGCCTACATGCAGGACATCGACCGCGAGCGGGAGTGGCAGCCCAACCTCCGTGAGGCCGAACAGTCGCCCGCGGGCGAACAGGGCGTCGGGACCCGGCGCCGCTACGTCAGCGAGTTCATGGGCAAGCGGTTCGAGAACGTCTACGTCAACACGATCTACGAGCCCAACCGCCGGGTGGCGTACCGGAGCGCCCCGGAATCAGACACTCAGGCGGAGGGCGAGGTCACCTGGGAGGCGGTCGAGAGCGGCACCCGCGTCACGATGAGCGTCGCAGTACAAGTGGGCGGCATGCTGCGCTTCGTCCCCAGGTCGCTGATCGCCTCGCTCGGCGAGAAAGAACTTGCAGACGCCTTGGCCCGGGCCAAGGCTCGCCTGGAAGCTTCCGACTGAAACCTCCAGGCAGGCTGTCAAGCGATGCGTAGAGGGCGCGGCGATTGCCGCGCCCTCTCATGACAGCGATCCGATTGACGTCTAAAGCGCTGAGATCACCAGACCCGCCGACACGACGACGTCGGTCTGGAACTTCGAGTCGGCGCCGCCGATCGCCGCACTGTAGAAATAGCCCTCGGCATCGACTCTGATCTTGAAGATGCCGGGGAGTCCGACCTTCATCCCGACGCCGGCGATACCACCGATGTCATTCTTATCGTCCACACCCTCGTAGGCGTCGCCTCCCCGCATGACATAGGCTGCGCCAGCGCCGACATGGAACGAGACCGGCGCCGCCGGAAGGCTGAAGTCGAATTGGAGAACGCCGCTCACAGCATAGACGTTGGCGCCCGTCTCAGCACCGGCCGGCGTATCCTCCACATCGCTGAACGCGTACATGAAGTTGCCCTCGATGGCCAGCGGCCCCGGGATCACGACCGTCGCCCGGGCGCCCAGCGCCACACCCGTGCTGTGCTTACGAACCAAGTCCGTCTCATCGACGAGGTCGGTCGCCGGGATGTAGGCACCACCGTACGGCTCGAACTCGAAGCCGACGCCCGGCACCTGGGCGAGAGCCGGCGAGGCACCCACGACGGCGAGCACCACGATGATTCCACACAACCTCTTCAACGTCATTGTCGTTCCTCCCCTCTCGAGTTGCTCGGAGCGGTTTCCGCCCGAAGTAGGATGACACGGACAGGGCGTGCAAACGGTTGTTTTCGGGGGAGTTCGCGCAGAGCGCACGGGGGAGGATCTACAGGCCGACAGTCCGCGCGCGTGCCAAATATAACACATCCAACGACTTGCGCCAGAACTTTTGTTTCCCGGACCGGAGACCCGGGCCATCCTGCGGCCCCCGGCCGGAGCATCAGTCTGTTCTGCCGCCTACTGTTCCTCGACTCACCTGCCCGTCCACTCGGTCTCGCCGCGCCGTGTCCGTATCGTGCCTCTCACGGCGTCGTGCTCACTTCCGCTGCACGCTGTGTGACACGACGACCCCTCGCTCTTCCAGGTAGGACATGAGGGTCTGGTACAGGTCGTCGCAGAACAGGTCCTCGGGAAACAGGCACCCGACCCGGTCGATCGTACCGGCGGCGATCAGTTGCGCCGCGACGGACGCAGGGAAGCAGGTGGTACGCGCCATCGATGTCAGGCGGGTCTCCGTATCGTAGTGGTCCACCATCTCGAACACGTGGGTCTCAGCCCGACCGTCCTTGCTACCCTCCACCACGACTCTCAACAGCGTCACATCCCGCTCGTCACCTCCGGTCAGAGTCTTCTCCAACAGGTTCTCGAGCACGTGGCGCGGAGTGACCTTCGCTCCGCGGACCTCGATCGGCTCTCTCGAGAACAGGCCGCACGTCTTCAGAATCCCGATCGCCTGCGCGTGGCCCGGGTAGCGGACCGTCTTCTCGACCAGCTCGCGCTCGACGCGTCCGCCCATCGTGTGGAGTAGCGAGTTCAACCCGTCGGTGTAGAAACATTCCATCCGGTCGAACGGCGAAGAAAAAGCGATGGCTTCGAGACCGGAGAGCGGAGCGACCTCCTGCACCCGCCCGTCAAGTTTGACGACCGCCGGACGATCGTAGGCGTTGAGCACGCTCTCGATCGCGTACACGAGGCGATAATACAGCGGCGGTTGGGGATCGAGCGGCACGCCGCCCACGAAGATGCGGGCGGCTTCCGTCTCGTCCAGCGCCTCCACGGCCCGTCCCACGCAGACGTTGCTGATACCCGGGGCCACGCCCATGCCCGATATCAGACAGACACCCCGGGCTCGCGCCGCCTCGTCGTGCTCCAGCCTGGCCTGCGTGCCCGAGCCCACCAGGTCCACGTAGTGGACGCCACTCCTCACGGCCGCGGCGAGAGCCGCGACACTCTGAGAGTGGGGCAGCGCACCGAGCACCACGCCGCTGTCCCGGAAAGCGGCCTCGCTTCGTCTCTCCTCCGTGATGTCCAGCTCGAGGGTCGTCAGTCGCTCGCTCGACACGATCCCCTCAGCACGCTCGAGCTGCGCCGAGCTTCGGTCCGCGAGCCTGACCGTGTGCCCCCGGTCGCTCTCTATGAGATCCTTGGCCAGCGCAGCCCCCATCATACCGGCTCCCAGAACGAGGAACTCGCTCATTCTTCCCTCCTAGAAGACTCCCAGAATCGTGTAACACGCCATCGCCAGCGCAGCCACGGCAAGGGCGTACGGCAACTGTGTCTTTACGTGGTCCATGTGGTCGCAGGCGCTGCCCAGTGACGACAGCACGGTCGTATCCGAGAGTGGTGAACAGTGATCCCCGAACACCGCTCCACCTACGGAGGATGCTACGGTTCCGAGAACGAGCGTCGTCACTTCCCCTCCGCTGAACTCGAAGGCGAGAGGCACCGCGATGGGTATCATGATGGCGAAGGTCCCCCACGACGTACCCGTAGCGAAGCTCACGAACGCGCTGATGGTAAAGGCCAAGACCGGCAACAGCGCCGGCTTGAACCAGGCCTGCGTGACCTCGACGACGAACTCTGCGGTCCCCATCTGGCGGCTGACGGCGTTTATGGCATAGGCAAACGCCAGGATCATCACCGCGGGCATCACACCTTTAATACCGGCCTGCACCGCCTTCATGATGCCGCGCAGGTCATCGATCTTTTGAAAGTACATCGTGACACCCAGGCTGACCGCGGCAAGCATGAAACCTTCCAGCACCCGGGCCTGGCCGGTGGCAGCGAAGGTCGCACCGTTGACGGCGACCACGACGAGCACGGGCGCGACGAAGTTGAGCCAAATGTTGGCCCGGCCAGCCTCCGAGGGTGTAAGGTCGGTCAGCTCGGAGCTCATCATCGGAACCGAGCCGGGCCGAAGCACCTCCCCTGTTTCCTGCGCCCTGCGCTCGGCAACCCTCATGGGGCCGAATTCAGGTATCACGCTCCTGGCGATCAACAGCACCATCACCACCGACAGCAGCGCGTAGAAATTGAACGGAATCGACCGGACGAACAGCGACATGGCATCGTCGCGGCCCACAACCGGGCCGATGCCGATCAGCAGGCCGCTGATGAACACGGCCCACCCAGTGATCGGAGTCAGCACGCTCACCGGCGCAGAGGTGGAGTCGCAGAGGTAGGCGAGCTTCTCACGGGAGATGCGGGCCCGATCCGTCATGTCGCGCATGACGGGTCCGACGAACAACGGGCTGAAATAGTCGCTGAAGAAGATGAAGAGGCCGAGTCCCCACCCCAGCGTCTGGGTCCCTTGCCGCGTCTCGGTCCACGGTCTCACACGCTGCGAGAACATCCGCACCGCCCCGCTCCGCTGATAGAACGCGACCAGTATCCCGATGCAGAACTCCACGAGGCAAATCCACATGAAATCGCGATTGCCCAGCGCGGTTACGAGCAGCTCGGGAAAGCCGGCGAGTCCCTGACCCATGAGCAGGACACCGACGAAACAAGCCAAGGCGAGCGAGAACACGGCATCGCGAGTAAGAAAGGCGAGCGCGATAGCCAATAGCGGCGGCACCAGCGAGAGCCACCCGTAGCTCAATGCCGGCCTGCCTCGACGCGGTCCGAGAGTTCGGTCATGGAATGCGCAGTCTGCTGGGGCCTCGCCAAAGCTAGTGACCGGCGGCGGCAGAGACCAGCGCCAACCGCAGGTCGTCTGGCGTTGCCTCCGGTCGCTGGCGGCCGTAGCCTTCGTCACGACAGCCCCACCGATTCACACTCACCCACCAGGAGGCGTTCCGTGACACGACCGCGCCACAGCATCCGCCGGGCCACATTCATTCTGCTGACCCTCGTC
>JASFTY010000013.1:0-19289 GCA_050050535.1 Gemmatimonadales bacterium
TCACATCGGCTTTCAGATGGTCATCTTCCTGGCCGGCCTGCAAGCGATACCCAACGAGCTCTACGAGGCCGCGATGATCGACGGCGCCGGCGCGTGGCGCCGCTTCTGGAACATCACGCTGCCGATGCTCAAGCCGACTACGTTCTTCGTGCTGGTGACGTCGATCATCGGGTCGTTCCAGGTCTTCACCTTCGTCTACGTGATGACGGAAGGCGGGCCGCTGCACGCGACCGATGTCATCGTCTACCACATCTATCAGAACGCCTGGCAGTTCCTGCGTATGGGCTACGCATCGGCGATGAGCTGGGTGCTGTTCGCCGTGATCTTCATGATCACGCTGATCCAGTTCAGGTTTCTGGGCCGGAGGATGACACCCAACTGATGAACACGCGCGCCACGAACACCTTCGTCTACTTTGTCGCCGCCGCACTCGGCTTCACTATGCTCGTCCCGTTCGTCTGGATGGTCTCCACGTCGCTGATGGACGAGTTCGAGGTGTTCCAATTCCCACCGCGCCTGTGGCCCGCTGACCCGGTCTGGAGCAACTACCCGGACGCACTCACCGCCGCACCGTTCGCCCGCTTCTTCCTCAATTCGGCGATCATGTCGCTGTGCATCCTGTGCGGGCACCTGTTCACCGCCGCCACGGCGGGCTATGCCTTCGCGCGACTCCGCTTCCCCGGCCGCGACAAGGTCTTCCTGCTCTTCCTCGCCAACCTGATGGTGCCGGTGATCGTGCTCCTCATCCCGCGTTTCCTGCTGGTGAACGCGCTCGGCTGGGTGGACACCTACATGGGGCTGATCATCACCGAGCTGGTGGGTGTCTGGGGAATCTTCCTGATGCGACAGTACTTTCTCTCGATCCCGCGCGAGCTGGAGGACGCCGCCCGTATCGACGGGGCCGGTGAGTGGCAGGTATTCTGGAGGGTGGCGCTGCCTCTGTCCAAGCCCGCGCTGGCGACCGTCGCGCTGTTCTCGTTCGTCGAGACCTGGAAGAGCTTCCTCTGGCCGCTGATCGTGACCCGCTCGATGGCCATGCGACCGGTCGAGGTGGGGATCGCCGCCTTCCACGGCCTCTACATCAGCAACTGGCCCTACCAGATGGCCGCCGCAGTGGTCGCCGTCGTCCCCATACTGCTGCTCTTCCTCTTCACCCAGCGCTACTTCGTGCGGGGCATCCAGCTGGCCGGTCTCAAGTACTGACCCGGCGCCGCCCGAATCCGCCGCCGGCGGCACGTGCTATCGCTAGCGCCAGAGCCGTGCTACATAACCGCCCAATTCGTCTCGGAAGACGACCTCGCAGGCGAAGCCGGCGGCAGCTGCGTGTCGTGTCAGCGTTTCCGAATCGGCGTACAGCTCGCGGAACGGCGGACCTCGCCGCCCCTTATACTCGAGCGTGATCCACGCCTCACCGTGGTGGGTCGCATCACACCCGAGCGCCGCCTCCTCAGCGGCGTCTCCCGGCTCGCCCACGAGCCGCGCCGGCCCCGAGTCGACCACGATTTGGCCATCCGCTCTGAGTAGTCCCGGCACCCGGCGCAGGAAACGATCGAGCCCCGCCAGCGTCCCGAGAATACCGATCCCGTTCATCATCATCAGGATGGTATCGAACGGCTCGTCCTCGAGCTCCCACACATCCGCCAGCCGCGTATCGCGCACGCCGGCGGCCTGCATGATCTCCACCGCCTCCGGAAGTACGTCGATCGCGCAGACATCGAAACCGCGGTCCTGGAGATAGAGCGCGTGAACACCGGTGCCCGCACCCACGTCCAGGACCCGTCCGCGACACAGCGGTAGCGCAGCTCGCTCGAAGGCGAAGAAATCCTCGGGCGCTCGGAAGAAGGTCGCGACAGGCAGCTCCTCGTGCTCGCCGAAGCTTGTGTGCACCACGATGGTCGCGTCCCTGTCGCCGCTCGCGAAATCGCGCAGCGCTCTGCCGTGCGGCTCCCTGGGGTCCGAGTAGCTCATCGCCGCTCAACCTGACATATCCCGACTCGCCGCTCCGCGGCCCACGTAGCGTTCGAGGGCGAGCTCCACTTTCTCGAGCACGTCGGCCACCCCGATCAGCTCCAGGCGGCCGGGTCGGTCGCCCGCTCGTGCCGGGTGCTGACGCTCGACCGGGCCGTCGTACGGCAGACCCGGCGCGTCGTAGTTGTAGCGGTCGACCGTCAGGTCCTCGTACGCTCGATAGGGGCCGGCACGCTTCGGGTCGGTATGCCCGTACAGCCCGATCACCGGCGTCTCCAGCGCGCGGGCGATGTGAAGCGGTCCGGTGTCGGGCGCGACCAGCAGGTCGCAGCCATCGATGAGGTAGACCAGTCGCCGCAGCTCCGGGCCCAGCGCCCACACGCTACGCGCCTCACTCCGCTCAGCCACCTCGCGCGCCCGCGCAGCGTCGCGCCTCCCGGGTCCGCCCAGCAATAGGACGGTGAATCCGAAATCGCGCTCTAGCGCCGTGGCCAATTCGGCAAACCGCTCGACCGGCCAATCCTTACTGCGCTTGGCGCTGGTCGGCACCATACCGGCGACGCGCCTACCGTTCAGTTCACCGTAGAACCGCGACTGCGCTTCCCGTTCCTCATCCGTCATCTGGATGCGCCACTCCAGCGCCTCGTCGTCGATACCCAGCAACTCGAGGAACTCGAGGTACATGTCCTGGCGGTGGCGGGGGCCGCGCCGCGGTAGCCGCAGGTCCGCCGTCAACCAGACGAGATCGTTCGCCCGGTCCCGGCCGAAGCCCGCCTTGTGCGGCGCCCGCGCCATCACGGTCGGGATCGCCGACTTGAAATAGATGCCGCAGTTGATCACCAGGTCGAAGGCGAGCGGCGCCAGCCGACGCCGCAGCGACCGCAACTCGCGCAGTCCGCCTCTGCGATCGAATAGGATGACCTCGTCCACCGCAGGATGCGGCTGGAGCAGCGGCGCCGGCGCCCGCTCGACTATCCAGGTGATCTGGCGCTCGGGATCGGCGCCCTTGAGCGCGTTGACCAGGGGCAGGCCGTGAACGACATCACCGATGCCGCTCTGCAGGACCAGGCAAATTCGCTTGCTGGCAATCTCGAGCCCGCTCATCCTCGCACGACCTTCTCAGCTTCCACGATGCGAAAGGGCCAAACGGTCAACGGATCTTGCCCAATCTCTGCCGAGTGGGCAAGCGGCGGCTGATCGCCCACCTCGACACCGAGGCGCGGCCACAGCTCCACGAGCGGGCTAAAACGAAACAGGAACATCCATCGTAGTACCGCATGAGCGACCGATGATAAGACTCTCTACCCTCGTCATGACGCTGGTGGGCGCGGGCGTGGCGCTCGCCGGAGCGGTCGCCCTTTGGCCGGCCTCCCCCTACGCGTCGGTTTCTAGTACGCTCGTCGCCGATGTCATCCTCATCGCCCTCGCGACCGCCGCCCTCGCCGCGGCTGCACGCGCAGGGCGCCTGACGCCGCCGAACTGGGCGCTCTGGGTCGCCTGCGGCGCGCTCCTGGGCGCCGCGGCGGCGGCGCCGCTTAAGCTGGGCCTGTGGCTCGTGCCCGCGGCACTGGCGGTCGGTGCAGGCGGCGTATTCGCCGGCCTCAGGGGCTTCGCTGGAGCGCTCCGGCGACTCGGGGTCGCCTCCACCGCCCTCGTCCTCAACTTCGCCTTCTTGTGGTCGGCGACGACTGGCGGCGAGCTGCGTCTCGCGCCAGCCGAGTTTCAGGCCAAGGACTTCCGCGTCAATTCGTTCCTGGCCGACGTGCCGCTGCACGACGTCTGGGTCTTTCAGCTGCGCGGCGGCGATCAGGGGCTCACACTCTCCGATGCCCGAGAGGCCCTCGCCCAAGCTTCGCCGCTCGAGGCGAACACGGCGGTCGCCGTGCTGGTCGCTTTCCGCATGCTATTCGGCGGCCTGACCGGGCTGGACGACGAAAAGTACTTCGACAATGCGTCGTCGTACGCCAATCGGCTAACGGAGGAGGATCGCGCACGCACGCTCGTACAGCCGGGCGGCGGAGGCGATTTGTTCCGCACCGTCTACGTGTTCGAGAACGAAGCACTGGCCGAGATGATGAACCGTACGGCGCACGCTTTCTTCTGCATGGCGATCGAGCCGGCCAGCGATGGCTATACCATGTACTGGGCGATCTACGTGAGAGAGACTGGCGGGCTCACTCCTATATATATGTCGCTCATCGATCCGTTCCGCCGATATATCGTCTACCCCGCCATCGTCCGAACCGTCGAGCGCAACTGGGCGGCACGGTGGAACAGGTGACTGCGGCGACGCACCGACACGCATAGGAGGTACAACCATGCACGCGAGTTTGGCGAGAATCGCCCGGCCCCTCCTTTCGCTGATTCTCTGGCAGGCGGCCGATGGCATCGCTCAGATCGGTCCACCCCCTGACATGCACTGTGACGCGGGCAGGCGGGCGGAGATCATCGATTCGGTCAGCGCGGCTCTGAACCAAGTCTACGTCTTCCCAGAAGTCGCGGCGGAGATGGAGCGGCGCATGCGGAGTCGCCTGCGGGACGGCGCCTACGACGAGTTCGACACGATCAGGGAGTTCACCAGCGTGTTGACCCGTGATCTGCAGGGCGTCAGTCGCGATCGGCATCTCAGGGTCGGGTATGTCAGCCTTGAGCAGATGACGGAGCTCACCGCCGAGCGTGACGAAGACGAGGCGCGGCGCCTGCAGCTCGAGGCGTTAGCCCGCAGCAACTTCAACTTCCGGCGAATCGAGATCTTGAGCGGCAACGTCGGCTACCTCCGCTTCGACAGCTTCGTGCCGGCGGAGTATTCGGGCGCCACCGCTATCGCAACGATGAACTTCCTCGCCCACTGCGACGCCTTGATCATCGATCTGCGCAACAACGGCGGCGGCTCGCCGAGTCTGATCCAGCTGATTACCAGCTACTTCTTCAACGAGCCGGTCCATCTGAACAGCTTCTACGTCCGTGAGACGGACAGCTGGCAGCAGTTCTGGACGCAATCGCACGTCGAGGGCCCGCGGATGGCGGATACCGACCTGTACGTGCTGACCAGCGAGTTCACGTTCTCGGGTGCGGAGGAGTTCACGTATAACCTGAAGAACCTCGAGCGGGCGACGATCGTCGGTGACACGACGGGCGGCGGCGCGCACCCGGTGAGCCAGCGGCTGTTCACCAACCTGAACGTCGCTATGGCGCTCCCCTTCGGACGCGCGGTAAACCCGCTAACGGAGACGAATTGGGAAGGTGTGGGAGTCATCCCTGACATCGCCGTCGACCAGGGCGTGGCACTGGAGACCGCCCACCTGATGGCGCTCCGCAAGATCCGCGAGTGTGAGACGGACGACGGCCGCCTCTTCACGCTCGACTGGCACATCCAGGGCCTCGAGGCCCAGTTGAGCCCGGTCACCATCGACCCGGCCGTGCTCGAATCGTACGCCGGCAGTTACGGGCCACGCACACTGACCTTCGAGGATGGGGAGCTCTGGTACCACCGGGCGGGGCGCCCGCTGAGGCGCGCGATCCCGATGACCGAGCGCCTGTTCCGCTTCGACGACATCGACACTTTCCGCCTCGAGGTCGTGCTCGACGAGTCCGGCCGGCCGGTCAAGCTGATCGGACACTACGACAACGGTACTCAGGACGAGTCGGCGAGGACTGCAGGCTAGACTAGGACGCGCGGCGCGGGCGTGCCCTCAGCCACCGCGCTTCCGGTAGACGGCGTTCGCGGTGACGCGGCGCCCCGAATCGGTCTGCTTCTCCACGGTTTCCGTGGGCACCACGGGCACCAGCCCGTACGCGGCCATCTCCGCGTCCAGCTCGTGGGCATCCAGCAGGTAGAGCGGTCCCGCATCGAATCCCTCGTAGAGATGGCGCGTCCCAGCGACACGGCGCAGCGCTTCGCCGTGCGGTTCGAACCGCGGGGTGAAGTTGGCGACGAGCGCCAGACCGTCCGGTACCAGCACACGCGCCGTCTCGTTCAGCGTTCGATCCCAGGTCTCGTCGCTCGCCGCGTTATGGTAGACCCCGAGCGCGACGACCAGCCGGAAGGACTGCGAGGCGAATCCGCTGAGATCTTCCATGCGCCCGACCCGCACACGCCGCTCCGCCTCGTCAGCCCCGAGCACGGCTGCGACGCGTTCTCGCGTTTTCGCCACCATCGCTGACGATGAATCGATCGCCTGCACATCAAATCCGTGCCGGGCCAGGATCAGCGTGTTGCGGCCAGCCGCACAGCCGAGATCGAGGACCCGCGTCGCGCCGGGAGCCTCGAACGAGCCGAGCAGCTCCAGCAGCCGCCGGTCCGGCTCACGGCCGGCGAATTCCTCGACCCGGTCCGGGTCCTCCCAGAAGCGGCGAGCTTCGGTCATCTATTAGGTAGTGGAAAGGATCGGTTAGGCGTGTCGCGGCGCGGGACGAACCTCGGCACCCGACGACAGTACTCAATGTACTCGTCACCGAACCGCTCGCGCAGCTCCCGCTCCTCCAGCACGACGACCAGATAGAGGACCGGCAGCGAGCCCACGACCACGAGATACGATCCCAGGTGGTTGGCGAACAGCGCATACGCCACCGTCCACAGGACTACCTCGACGTAGCGTGGGTGCCTGATTCTCGCGTAGGGCCCATCGGTGAGCAGTCGCCCCGGATGACGATGCGTCGAGAGCTCCGGTAGCCCGGTCAGGATCCCGAAGCTCAGGTGTTTCCTGCGCCGAATCGCCATACGCGAGCCCGCCACCAGAGCCAGCACCGCCAGCGCCGTCAGCGGATAGCTCATACCGAAGTCGACCGCCAGAATCGCGTCGCGGGCCAGGTACGCGCCCACCATGTACGCCAGAATCGGCACGCCCAGAATCGCGTACGTCCACACCGGCCCCAATCGTCGCCAGAATCTCGCGAAGGGATGGATCGCCACCCAGAGCAGTATCCCCGGCGGATGCGCCAGCACCAGGATGAGCGCGAAGATGTAGCGAGCCGTGTTCATGCCAGCGGCTCAGGCTCGATACTGCGAGCTGTCGCGCCGCACCGCCCGAGCACGGCAGAACATCCAGACGAAGACGCACAACAGCCCGAACCAGAAGACGATGCGGAAGACCATCCAGAACGACAGACCCTCCTCGACCGTCATCCGGACGTAGAGCGCCACCATCAGGAGTGACACGATCGTCGCGACCATGAAGAACCAAGGTGGCATGCCACGCTGCTCGGACATCAGTGTTCCCTCCTCGTCGGGACGCTAGCGTTCGCCGACCCGATACGCCATGACCCGGTCGTCCGCAAACGTCGGGCTCGGCTGCAGCTCGCCGCGAACCGCCCGTGATTCGAACGGTAGGTCCGGCCGTCTATGAATGAGAGCCGTCAGGCCGGCAGGTTGACTGGCCGACAAAGGAACGGGACAGGTGGAGGGCGGCGGCGAGGCCGCCCGCTCGCTCGGGTGCACGGCGTCGTCCGACGGCAACCCTTAGCATCCCACCTGCCCGCTGTACACTCAACTACGTGGCGATGCAGTGCCAGGTTTCGCAGAAGAGGGCAACCGGCGGCCGGGCGGGCCTCCGCCTCCGCCCCCTACTCTGTCGGCCGCCCGATGCCCGCAGTATAATGCGGGTTCAGTCTTGCTGACCCGATCGCCTAGCCGCACAACTCATTGCAACCGGGGAGCTTGCTATGCTTGCTCGGATCGCCGCAATCGCCGCCGCCCTCTCACTGCTGGCCTGCCAGGCGCCGCCGCCCGACCGGGAGACGCTCCATAGCCAGGCGCCGGAGCGACCCTACAGCGGAGTCGTCCGCGCCGGCGACACCTACTACTTCGCCGGCAAGGTCGGCGTGACGGACGAGACGCGCGCCATGACCGAGGGCCGCACCGCTGCCGAGGTACGAAACATCATGGAGGCGTTCGCCGCCCTGTTCGCCGAACTGGATCTCGACTTCAGCGACGTCGTCAAGGCTGACGTGTTCCTGGCCGACGTCAACGACTACGCCGTGCTGAACGAGATCTACGGGGAGTACTTCCCGAGCGATCCGCCGGCGCGAACCACGGTGGCCGTCGCCGCGCTGCCCGGTGGCGCCAACGTTGAGATCGCGTTCGTCTCCGTACGTACGGTCCGCTAGCGAATACGGATGAGGGTCTGGCAGTTCTTCTGGGATCTGGTGCTGCTGGGGATCATCGTGCTCATCGCAACCCGGGTAACGGTGGTCATGGACCGCGACCGCCGTTTCTCGCCCGCCGTGCGCTGGACGATCCTCATCGGCCTCATCCTCGCCGGCGCGCTCTTCCTCTCGGTCTCGCGCTGGGCGGGTCCGCTGGCCGACTGACCGCGCCCGAACCGCCGAGAGGTCACCAGCAACGAGGGTACCCCTCATGCGTTCAGCAACGGTTGTTCTGGCGCTCGCGGTAGTCTTCGCAGAGACCGCCGCCGGGCAGGAGCCGACCCGCTCGATGGCCGAGCGGGTCGACGCGATCTTCGCCGAGTGGGACGACCCCGGCTCACCCGGCTGCGCGCTCGGGGTCATCGAGGGCGGCGAGTTTCTCTACCGGCGCGGCTACGGGATGGCGAGCCTCGAGCTCGACGTGCCGATCTCGTCCAGCACCATCTTCTATATCGGCTCGACCTCGAAGCAGTTCGTAGCAGCCAGCATCATCCTCGCCCAGGAAGCTGGTTACCTGGCGCTGGACGACGACATCCGGAAGTACATTCCCGAGATCCCCGACTACGGAACGAGCATAACGATCCGGCACCTCCTGCATCACACGAGCGGGCTGCGCGACTACCTCACCCTCTGGAGTCTGGCCGGCGAGCAGATCGAGGACATCCACTCAGCGGACGAGGCGCTCGAGATGATCGCGCGCCAGAAGGCGCTCAACTTCGAGCCCGGTGCCGAGTATCTGTACAGCAACTCCGGCTATTTCCTGCTCTCGGTGATCATCGAGCGCGCGACCGACAAATCGCTGCGCGAGTTCGCCCACGAGAACATCTTCCAGCCGCTGGGCATGGAGAACACGCACTTCCACGACGACCACACCCACATCGTCAAAGGCCGCGCCATCGGCCACTTCAGGCGTGGGGACGGATCCGTCGCGCTCAACATGAGCAACTTTGCCCAGGTCGGGTCGGGCGGACTCTATACCTCGGTCGACGACCTGCTGCTCTGGGACCGCAACTTCTACGACAACAAGCTCGGACAAGGCAACCTCATCGACAGCATGCTCGTCCGTGGTGTTCTCAGCAAGGGCGACACCCTGAGCTACGCCGCCGCTCTCCAGATCGGTACCTACAAGGGTCTGAGCACCGTGTCCCACGGCGGAGCGCTCGGCGGCTATCGTGCCGAGTTCCTCCGCTTCCCCGATCAGCGCTTCAGCGTCGTCTGCCTCTGCAACCTCGCACCCATGAACCCGGGCGGCCTCGCCAGGCAAGTCGCCGACATCTATCTGGCCGACGCGCTCGAGCTGGAGCCGCAAGCGCCCGCCACCGAGGAGGCGGCCGAGGCCGAAGCCGAGGTCGAGTTCATCACCCTCACCGAAAGCCAGCTCCAGCCGCTCATTGGTGCTTACCGCGACCGCTCCGACCGCGCAATCATCCACGTCTCGCTCGAGGATGGCAGACTCGAGGTTCGGGGGGCCGGTTATGTGTTCCACATGTCACCGCTCGACGACTCGCATTTCCTCGCCGTGGACGCACCGATGAATATCGAGGCCCGGTTCGAGCGCCGGGATCCCGGCAGGCCCAACCTCGTTCACGTCGATGTGGAGGGTCAGGCCCCACAAACCTTCGAGCCCGTCGAGTTGTTCAAACCCAGCGCAGCCCAGCTGGCCGAGTACGCCGGCGTCTACTACAGCGAGGAGCTCGAGGCAGAGTGGGAGCTGGTCGTCGCCGACGACGCGCTCTACCTCGCGGACGGGCCCAACGACCCGCTGGCCCCTACCGTCAAGGACGAGTTCACCATCGGCTCGGTGACGATCACCTTCACGCGTGATGAGGCCGGCCGGGTCACCGGAATGACCCTCGATGCAGGACGTGTCAGGGGGATCCGCTTCGCTCGTCGGTAAATAGCGCCACCCCTTGCACCGCGACGGTCTACCAGTATAGTAGTGTCGGTAAGTATAGTGCGCAGGTGGGCGAGTGCCGGCCGCACGCGGCCTCGAGGTGTTCGACCGAGATCAGGTGCCGCCAGATATGCGCTATGGGCAGTGGATTAGGCGGGAGCGGAAGCGCCTGGGGCTGACGCAACGGGAGCTAGGCCAGAGGATCGGCGCAACCGACGGGTACATATCCCACCTCGAGAAGGAGCTGAAGGTACCTTCCCCCCAGCTGGCGCTGGATCTGGCCCAGGCTCTGGGATTCTCACCCGAGGACCAGCGCGAGTTCCTCGAGGCGGTGGACGCCGTCAGGCTGGAGCGCTCCCGGCGCCGCATCAGGACGCGCGGCGCCGCCGTCCGTGACTCCCTGGAAGCCCCGCCCGAGCCCCGGGACCAGGCACCGTTCGACGCCCAGCAGATCGAGCAGGCCCTCGAGGCCGATCCGGAGCTGGCCAGCGCATTCCGCAACCTGGTCACCGCCTACTCAGACCCTGACTATCGCGACGCCGTCCTCAAGACACTCGATGGCCTCGCCCAGGCCGCCCGCCCCACCGAACCTCTCCTCCACCCCCTCGAAGCGGCGGAAAAGGACGTAACCAAGCTGTAGCCGGCGGCTCGGCGGCTCGGCGGGGTTGACGAGCCTATCCTACTGTCGTAGTATAATACTGACTATACTAAGTATGACAATTCCGCGGGCCGGCGGGTAGCCTGCTGGCGCCCCAGCCACCGCCACGGGAGGCTTTCATGGCCCACGTCTGGGCACGAAGCGAGTCAGGCGACTGGGAGACGGTCAAAGTTGAGGGCGACGCCTTCGGCCTCGTCGCGGGCCCGCGGCCGCTCGCCAGGCCCGATAGTGACGGGGCGGTGCTCTGCCGGCGGTCCGTGGTCAGCGGGCGGGAGGCCTGGGTTCTTCTGAGTGCACCTACCGAGGATCTGCGCGTCAACGGCGCGCCCCTTCCCACGGGCATCCGCCTTCTCGAGGATCGGGATGCCATACAGCTGAGTCACGAATCTCTCACCTATTTCTCAAGCGAGCGGCTCGCCGAGGTGGAGCTGTTCCCCGGGTCTCCCGATCCCGTGTACTGCCCGCGCTGCAAGACGGAGATCGAAGCCGGAACGCCGGCGGTGCGCTGTCCGGGATGCGAATCGTGGCATCACCAGAGCGAGGTGTACGGCTGTTGGCTCTATACGGAGCGTTGTGCCCTATGCGATCAACCGACGGCCCTGGGAGCGGGGTTCCGTTGGAGCCCGGAGGATCTATGACGAGGAGAGGCGTCACCGGTGGCGAGGTCGTGGTCGTCGGGCTCGGCAACATCGGGTCGTGCCTGGCGGGCTATCTCGCGCGGCTACCGGTGATCCGGAAGATCACCGTCGTCGACCACGACGTGTACGAGCTTTCGAACCTCGAGTCTCAGGACATCGCGACTCGCGAGATCGGCAGGTCGAAGGCGGCCGTAGTCGCCGGGCGGCTGCGGGCCATCGATCCCGAGCTGGAGGTGACGGCCTTGGCGCGCCGTGTCGAGACCGTCCCTCGCGGACTGCTGCGGGCGGCTGTGATTGTGGCCGCGTTGGACTCGAAGGCCGCCCGGGTATCGGTCAACGAGATCGCTTGGCGTCTCGGCGTTCCCTTCGTCGACGCCGGCGTGGAGGCCGCCGCCGGTCTGGCACGCGTCGCCGTCTACGTGCCGGGCCCGAACTCACCGTGCTACGAGTGCGCGCTCGGCGACGCCGACTACGAGCAGCTCGAGCAGGTCCACTGGTGCAGGGGCGATGTCGCTGCGGCGGCCACGAACGCGCCCGCCTACCTGGGCGCTCTGGCGGCGAGCCTCGCCGCGGCCGAGTGCGAGAAGCTGCTGAGCGGACGGCTCAGCGAGTCGCTCGCCGGCCGCGAGGTCGTCGTGAGTGCCACGCACCAGACCCACTTCGTGACCCGCTATCGCCGTAACGAGGGGTGCCGGTTCGACCATCGCGTCTGGACGATCGAGAAGCTCGGCGCACGTGCGAGCGGATTCTCCCTCGCTCGGCTACGGGGTCTCGGCAACGGCCGCGGGGATGCTGCACCGCTCCAGCTGCGCGTCGAAGGCCACCGCATCAACACCAGGCTGCGCTGCGTCGCCTGCGGTGTGATCGACGACGTTCTCCACCTTTCCGGTCGGCCGGTCGTGAAGGACTGCCGACAGTGCGGCGATGCGTTGATCCCGATGGGGTTCTACTCCTGCGATCGGCTGGACTTGGCCACCTTGTCGGCACGCACGAGGCGCCGCTCACTGCGGAGCGTCGGGTTTCGTGATGGCGACGTCTTCACGCTGACTGATGGCAAGCACGATCGCCATTTCGAGCTCGGAGATTGATCCATGCCAGCGGACACGATCTTCCAGGCGTTCCTCGCGCGACAGCACTCCCAAGGGATGGCGCTCGCCGAGTCCAGTGACCTGCTGGACCTCCAGTCGCTGGGCGCGCCCCCAGCGCAACATTACCTGGCACGGTTTTGCTGCCGCGGGCTGGTCCGCAAGGGCGGCGCGATCGTCGAGGCCGACAGTTTCCTGATCGGAGTCACGTTCCCCGAGGACTACCTGCGTTCCAGACATTCGACCGCCGTGGTCACCATGCTGGACCCGAACACCGTGTGGCACCCGAACATCAGAGGGCCCGCGGTGTGTCTCGGCCGGATGCCCGGTGGCACGACGCTGGTCGACATCCTCTACCAGGTCTTCGAGATCATCACGTACAACAAGGTGACGATGAGAGAGGATGATGCCTTGAACAAGGAAGCGTGTAGCTGGACGCGCAACAACTTGCAGCGGTTCCCCGTAGACACGCGCCCACTCAAGCGTCGTACCGAGCGCCCGTGCGTCGATGTGGTCGACGAGGCCGGTCCGTTGCAGGGAGGAGTGGCAGGATGACGGTGCAGCTTTCGAGCCCTCGTCCGTTTCTTGGTGCCGACGAGCGGCTGGTCGACGCCGTGACCCAGGTGCTGAGCGGCTGCGGCCTCAGCCTGCGCGCCACCGACTCCCAAGAGTGGCAGCTCTCGATCGCGGGCCGCAGGGGCACCGCCCGCATCGACGAGGGGTGGTTGGTTCTCGACTTCCCGCCTCCGCGCGGGCGTGCGCCGAGTCCGCTCCGAGCCCTCGAGAGCAACGCGGAGCTCAGAGGAAACGCCAAGCACGTTCTGCTGGACGAAGGCACCATGCGGCTACGGGCCGAGGTTTCGCTCGACGAGGCGAACGGCTGTGGAGCGGCCGGGACGGCCCGGCAGGTTCGCGACGCCGTGGCCGGTCTGGCCTCCGCCTTGGGCGCGTCGAACGCGGGGACCGCTTCACCCGGCCAAGCCGGTAGCGAAAGCGAGGCTTCTTCGTCTGATCCAGGCGCGCTCTGTCGCGAGGCCGCCTGGTCGTACAACGAGCGAGCGTCGGGATGCCTTCACGTCGACCTGGATGTCCCGGGCGGCGCGTTCTACCAGGCGGCAGTCCGGCGCGACGGCGAGCGCATCGTCCAACGCCTCGAGCTGATCGCAGAGGAAGCCGCTGCATGTGAAGGCGTGGCCGGGGCTGCCATCGCCGCGCTGCTACTCCGCGTCTCGGGGGTCGTTCGCATGGCCCGAGCCACCTCGTGGCGCTCGGACCGGGGAAGGGCGTGGGGTTTCGAGGTGCAGCTTCCCGGCACGACCACGGTCGGAGCCTTCGTCCACGGGCTCGCGGCGCTTTCCGTCGCCTGCGGGCTCTCTGGCCGTGAGGTCCGTGCGCTGGCCAACGACCCGGTGCTCGCGCGCCACTATCTCGAGATCCGTCACCGCCGGCTCGTGCCGAAGCGGCGAGCGCCTCAGCGACGGCTCGGCGCGGCAAACGCGACGGCTTCATAGACCTCTACGCTCGATTCGGGAGTCACTACCAGAAGGAGGAAAGGATGGTAACGATCAACGAGAAGGCGGCCGAAAGGCTCAACGGCGACGGCCGGCTCGACCTCGAGGCGGCGGACGTCACCGGCCAGCACGCGGCACGCCTTCGCGGCTACCCGCAGGACGCCACGGTCAACGACCTCGTCCGCGAGCTCGTCGACCGCCTCGGTTTGAGCCGCAACGATCCCTCCGGCCTGCCTTACACCTATCACGCACGGCACGAGCGTGAGGGACGGCATCTTCACGCGTCGGAGGTGGTCGGCGAGGCGCTGCAGACAGGCGACAAGATCACCCTGCAACCCAACATCGACGCCGGTTAGGCGGAGGACGGCGATGGTGATCGTCGACGGTTTCCGATACGTGGCGGACGTGCGATCCGAGTCCGGGGATCCGCTGGGTCAGTTGCCCGTGGACCCGGATTGGGAGCCCGCCGTCCAGTGGGCCCACTTCCAAGCGGTGCGGCAGGGAAGTCTGCCACCGCTCTTGCGCTGCTCGTCGGCCCGCGTCGAGCCGGTCTGGCATCCCGAGCACGGCCAACCGCGCGTCGCCGGTGTGCAGGTAGCCTTCGATCGCGGTGACCAGGACGATGAACGGTTGCTCTCCTTCCCGATCCCGCAGGCCTACTTCAGGCCTGCGGTCGAGCTCGGCTCCTCGGTTCTGGTCGAGGAAGGGAAGCTCCAGGAGGGGCAGCGCTTCCTCTACGAGTTGAGCGCCTTCCCGCGACCTCGATCCCATGTTGGCGAGCACCGCCCCGGCGATCGCGGCTTCTCGATCGAGGAAATCAACCGCCCGCTGCCGCTCGAATCGGCCTCGCTGGAAGCGACGCTCCAGGACGCCAAGCGTATCAACGGCCCAGGGTGGTCCGACGGCGACCTGCCGCTGTTCATCCCGGAGCGCGTTGTAGCTGAGGCTAAGGAACTGGCACGGCAGGCGCGCGACGTCGAGTCGGGCGGCATGCTCATCGGCAAGCTGTTCAGGGACACGGCAGGAGACGAGCTCTTCTCGGTCGTCACCGCCTTCATCGCCGCCCCACACGCCAGGGCGGAATCGACACGGCTGACATTCACCGCCGATACCTGGGCGGCCGTGAGCGCCGCGGTGGACCTGCGGGGCCAGGACGAGATCCTCCTCGGTTGGGCTCACAGCCATCCGTTCTGGTGCAAGTCGTGCCCCGAGGAGCGCAGGCGCGACTGCCCACTGTTACGTCCGTTCTTCAGCGCGCACGACGTGGCCCTGCATCGCGCCGTGTTCTCCGGCCCGTTCCACATCGCGCTGCTGCTCAGCGACCTGGGCGACGACGATCTCGCCTGCGACGTATTCGGCTGGCGATACGGGATGGTCGCGCACCGCGGCTACTACCTGACCGGTGCCGCGACGGACGACGGTGACGAGGCCCAAAACGCAGCGCCTCAGCGGGCATCCGCAGCCGAGCATTCGGAGCCCGTCCGCGGCGCGATCGAGACCGGCGCCGTGTCCGACATCGAAGAATGCCGTCGAACCGCTCAGACCAGGTGATGCCAATGTCGCGAACCCTCACGCAGACGCTGCACGCAATCCTCAGGTCGACCAGTGAGAACGCGCCCGGCCTCGAGGAGAAGGTGAACTTCGTCCAACGTGTTCGACGCGATCCCGACGAGAGCCGCAAGCTGGACGAGTTCCTGATCGGCGAGCTGGCCCGCCTCCACGCAGCCATCGAGGAGGCCCAAGAGTGCGTGGCCAAGTCCCGCGAGAAACAGGCCGAGCTCGCCCAGGAGATCGAGAAGACACACGGAGTCCCGCTACACGAGGCGTTCTTCGTCGAGATGGTCGAGACCTCGGGCCGCCAGTTGGCGATGGTCGCACACAGGGGCGGACGGCACCTGGTCGAGATCGACGACGAGCTGGGTTCGCTACCCCTCGCACCGGGCGACGCCGTGTTCCTCGCCCAGGACCTCAGCCTCGTCATCGGTAAGGGGTGCAACGGCACCTGCGTCGGCGAAACGGCCACCGTCCAACGCCGGCTCTCCCGAGACCGTGTCGTTATCCGTGATCGGGACACCGACGTCGTGATCTACGTGGCGGGTGCGTTGGCGGACAACGAACTGCGGCCCGGAGACCAGGTCCTCTGGCGTCGCGATGTCGAGATGGCCTACGAGATCGTCACCGTCGAATCGACTCCTTCTTTCATCAACATGGAGGAGATCCTCGACACACCACCGCGACCGCTGGGAGGGTTACAGGACACGTTGAGCCGAGTCACATCGATGTTCACGCTGAGCTTCGTCGCGCCCGAGCTGGCGGCGCGCTACGGTGTGTCCGACTTCAACAAGTCGCTGCTGTTCGATGGGCCGCCCGGCACGGGCAAGACTTCGGCGGCGCGCCACATCGCCTACCACGTAGCGCAACAGACCGGGGTCGCCTGCCGGTTCGCCAGCGTCAACGGCGCCGAGCTCGAGTCGCCGTGGGTAGGCGAAACGCAACGGAACGTCCGGCAGCTGTTTCAGTCTCTGAACGAATACGACGGCCCGGCCATCCTCTACATCGATGAGGTCGAGGCGATCGCACGGCATCGGGGAGAGATGACCGGGCACCACTCCGACAAGTTCCTCAGCCAGTGGCTGACATGCCTCGACGGGTTCAAGCGGCGCGACCGCGTGGCCGTCATCGCCAGCACGAACCGCAAGGACCTGATCGACCCCGCCCTGCTGGAACGGATCTCCGGGCTGGACGTTCACATCGGCCGACCATCACGCGACGGGGCGCGCGAGATCTTCGAGATCTACCTGCCGGAGTCACTCCCCTTCCATGGGAACGGCACGGCGCCGTCGGCCATCCGTCGCGCCGTGATCGACTCCGCGGTCTCGCGCATGTTCGACCCCAACGCTGACACGGATGTCGCCGTCGTCCGCTTCCGCGACGGGCGGTCGCGCCCGATCGCGGCGCGCGAGCTCGTGAGCGGCCGCCTGATCGAGCAGATCAGTCAAGCGGCCCGACAGCAGGCGTTCGAGCGTCACGCGGGCGGCGGCGCGGAAGGCGTGACGCATAGGGACGTCGAGGAGGCCGTGGCCGACGCCATCGAGCGGCTCGCCACTACTCTGACGGTACGTAACGTCGGCCACTACGTGACCGACCTGCCACAGGACGTCGATGTTGTCGCCGTCGACCCCGTTCGTCGGAAGGTACGGCGACACCGCTACCTGGTCTCTTGAACATGGACTCTCACACGACTTCGACCCGCGCGCGCGTCCCGAAGCTCGTCGGCAGCGACGTCGAGCTGGGCAACATGATCCTCGGCCGCGAGAGCCGCGACGGCACCGGCGCGGCAGCCTCGCGCATGCTGCTCCGACAGGTCGATGGGTTCTCGGGCTCGTCGGGCCACGTCGTTCCTTACCATGGCGACTACAGGTCCGGCGGTCAGCCGATGTACGGCTACCCGGCCGCGGAACGGCCCGATGTCGGAGCTTACGGCTGGGGCCCGCCGCGGAGTTCCTGGGTATACCGCGGTCTCTACGGTGGCGCCGATCCACAGGATTGGGGTCGCAAGTACCTCAGCTCGAACGGCGGCTGCGTTTACATCGACCTCGACCACCTCGAGCTCTGCACCCCGGAGGTGCTCTCGGCGCGCGACCACCTGGCCGCATCCCGGGCCATGCTCCTCATCGCACGCGAGGCCATGCTGGCGGCCAACGAGCAGCTGCCGCGCGGCCAGCGCCTCGTGGTCCTGCTCAACAACAGCGACGGCAAGTCGAACGCCTACGGCAGCCATCTCAGCTTTCTCATCACCCGCGGCGAATGGCACCGCTTGTTCGAGCTGCTGTACCCCGACCTCTTCCTGCTGGCCGCGTTCCAGGCTTCCAGCATCGTCGTCACAGGGGCTGGCAAGGTGGGCGCCGAGAACGGGCACGACCCGGTCGCCTATCAGATCTCTCAGCGCGCCGACTTCATCGAGACGCTCACCGGTCCGCAGACGACCTGGCGCCGGCCGTTGGTCAACACCCGGGACGAGCCGCTCTGTGGCTTCCACCGCCACGGCGCTGACGTGGACTCGCTCGACCATCAGGTGGCGCGACTGCATTGCATCTTCTATGACAACACGCTCTGTCACGTCAGCAGCTTCCTCAAGGTCGGGATGATGCAGGTCCTGCTCGCCATGCTCGAAGCCGGCCACCGCGACCCCAGCCTCATCCTGGAAGACCCTGTCACGGCGCTGCATACCTGGAGTCACGACCCGGATCTGCTGGCCCGGGCGCCGCTCGGTAACGGGACCGCGGTCACCGCCGTCGAGCTGCAACGCGCGTTCCTGGAGCGTGCCAAAGCCTTCGTCCGCTCGGGGGCCGACCTCGAAGACGTGCCGGACGCGGCGCTTATCATCGAGCTGTGGGAGGATACGATCGCGAAGCTGGAAGCGCGCTCATTCAATGCACTGCGGCCGCGTCTGGATTGGATACTCAAGCGCTCACTGCTGGAACGAGCACTGCGAGATCGACGCGACCTCGATTGGAGCTCGCCAGAGACCAAGCATCTCGATCTGCTCTACAGCAGTCTCGACGACGCCGACGGGCTCTATTGGGCCTGCGAGCGGAGCGGAGCGGTGGAGCGGATCGTGACCGACGGCGAGATCGAGCGTTTCATACACCAGCCGCCGGAGAACACACGGGCCTGGACACGGGCGATGTTGCTTCGCCGGACCGGCCGTCCGGGTGTCGATCACACCGACTGGGACGAGATCAAGGTGGTCGTCGGACGCAACCGCTGGGGCTGGCCGAGCACCCGAACGGTCACGCTGGCGGATCCCCTCGGATCCACGAAGGCAGACTCGGAACCCGACTTCAGCCGCGCCGACTCGCTGTCCGATTTGCTGGACAGTCTGGATGGCGCAAGAGATGGAGGCTCAGATGAGAGAGCGCGAACGCCCTCCCACGAATCGTGAACCTGGTAACCACGGGCCGCCGGCCGGCGGCCCGACCGACGGTGGCGACGTCGAGAGACTGCATGGAGACGCCGACCGGCTGCTCGACGCCGCCGAGCAGGCCATCGCCCGCGCGCTGTCCAGCGACAGCGAGGCGTTTCTTCAGGCCAACAGACAAAGAGGCGGTCAGTGACCTCGTCGCGCATGATGTTCGGGGTCGAGACCGAGCTCGCCTTTACCGCGCTGGACAAGTCCGGCAGCGCACTCGACCGAGAGCAGGTGCTGCCGTTCCTGCTGGGCTCCGTCGCGCAGCGGCTCCCGCATCTCAAGGGCGAGACGGGTTGCGACCTGTTCCTGGGGAACGGAGCGCGACTGTATATCGACTGCGGCCTGCATCCGGAATGGGCGACCCCCGAGTGCACGACCCCGGCAGAGGTCGTATCGTACCTGCGCGCCGGTGAGCAGAT
>JASFTY010000014.1:0-19116 GCA_050050535.1 Gemmatimonadales bacterium
TGGTAGCGGCAAGTGACCAGTGGGCGGTAGGCGGTAATTCAGAAGTTCCAGCTTCCAACTTACCGTCCACCGCCGTACCGCCCACTGCTTCCCGACGGGAAGAATCGCGAAAGGCCCACTGGCGATAGACGCTGTGGGCCTTTGGCACACCGATGGAGGCGGGGGGAATCGAACCCCCGTCCGAGAGTAGATCCGGCAGAGCCGCTACGTGCGTAGCCTACCGTTTGGTGTCTTACCCCGACTCGGCCGATAGGCGGCCTCGGCGGAGCCAGCCGCTGTTGGTTCTCGCCGCCCGTGCCGCGGCCGCACGGACCAGCCAGCCCGATTTATCGACGCCTCAAGACCGGCCTCGGGCCCGGTCGATCAGGAGGCGGGCAGCCTTATTAGGCGGCCAGTGCCAAGTTGTCGTTGGCAGTTGATTGTGTGCCCAGTTGATTAACGAGGGTCCAGGCGCCCTCGGCACGCTGCTCCGCGTTCACTAAACCCGTCGAAGCCTGTTCGCCCCCAACGAGTATCTATACGAGTAATTTAGGCCTCCTGTTTCCGAAGGGAAGCCTCTCCCCCTCCCCATCGCCATCGCCATCGCCATCGTGACTTTCGATGGGGATGGCGACGGGGATGGGGATGGCGAGGGAAGGGTCAAGCAGGGCCGCGGACCTCGGCGACGGCGACCGAATTGCGGCCGGCGCGCTTCGCCTTGTAGAGCGCAGCGTCGGCGGAGGCGACGGCGGCGGCGGCGTTGCGGATCAGCTCGGGATAGGCCGTGACACCGGCCGAGATTGTCACGGCCAGCGGCCGACCGGCCCACTCGATCTGCAGATGCTCGACGTTGCGGCGGATCCGCTCGACGGCGCGCGTGGCGTCCTCGAGGGCGGTGGCGGGGAGGACGACGAGGAACTCTTCGCCGCCCCAGCGGCCGGCGTGGTCACCGGGCCGGATCGTCTCGCGCATCACGCGCGCGACGGTCTGAAGGACTCGATCGCCGGCGTCGTGGCCGTAGCGGTCGTTGAAGCGCTTGAAGTGGTCGACATCGGCGACCGCGACGGCGAAGGGACTCCCGGTTCGTTCGGCGACCGCGATGGTGGAAGCCAGCACGCGTTCCGTGCTGCGGCGGTTCGGTAGGCCGGTCAGGGTGTCGGTCAGCGAGAGCTGTTTGACCTCACCGAACTCGACGGCGTTGCGAAAAGCGGGCCCGACAAACAGGGCAAGGACCTTGAGGCGTTCGAGGTCGCGTTCAACGTAGCTTCGCGGTTCCTCGTACTCCACGGCCAGTGCCCCGATCGCATCGCCGTCGACGATCATCGGCACGATGATCGCCGAGCCGGCGAGCGAAGCGACGCCATCCACATAGAGTGGGAATTTCTGTCTGCGGGTCAGATCGTCGCGCGGCAGGACGGTAGCGTTGCTCATCGCCAGACCAAGGAAGGACGACTCGCCGTCGAAGCGGACGTCAGTCAGGCCGCGCGGCACCTCACCGTCAGCAGCCACGATACTCCCCTGCTTCGCCGCTCGGTCCCAGGACGCGACCACCGCGCCTCTCGCGCCTGCGACACTCCGCGCGCGCCGTGCCACGCCGGACGCCAGCTCGCCGAGATCGAGCTCCCGGTCCAGGTCATGAATCGCGCCGTACAGCTCCTCGTACCTCTGCACGTCGTCCAGCGCCGCCTCCGTCGCCCGAACGTCACCCAGGAGGCGGCCGGTAAGCTCGGCGGCCAGCTCGAGTGCGCGCGGCGCGTCGAGGCGCGGCACACCGCTGAACTCCATGGCGACGCAGCCCACGCGCTCGCCCCGGCGCTCGGATACCGGCGCGGCCACGACCCAGCCCTCGGGTGCTTTGCGGAAGATGTCCCGACGCGATGCCCTCAGCGACACTCCCTCGATAACGACCCAGCCGAGCGCGTGGCCGTGTAGCGGCACCTGGCGCGGCAGTTCTGCCGGCTCCGGTGTGCAGAGCGCGGCGCGCAATCGGTCGCCGGCGTCAGCCACGATCCAGAGGCACGCCTGCTCGCCGCCCAGGGCCAGGCGAAGTGACTCCAGCCAGGCCCGCAGCTCGACAGCCACCCTTTCCAGACCGCGGGTGCTCCCACTCACGGAGGCACTCAAGTCAGACGGTTGATGCGAGTGGCCGCGGCCGCCGCACCAAAACCGTTGTCGATGTTGACCACGGTGACTCCGGGCGCGCAGCTGTTGAGCAGCCCGAGCAGAGCGGCGAGCCCATCAAAGGAAGCGCCGTAGCCTACGCTGGTAGGCACGGCGATCAGCGGGACCGCGACGAGGCCTCCCACGACCGATGCGAGCGCCGCCTCCATCCCGGCGACCACTATGATCACCGCAGCCTGTCTCAGTTCGTCCCTGCCGGCGAGCACGCGGTGGATTCCGGCGACCCCAACGTCATCCAGCCGCCGGACCGGGTTACCCATGGCGCGGGCGGCGACCGCCGCCTCTTCGGCCACCGGCAGGTCGGAAGTACCGGCGGTCACGATGAGGACGGCTCCACGCACCGCCACCTCGACCGGCTCGTCGGGCGGTAAGTAGGCGGTGCGGGCGAGCTCATTGATCTCGATGCGCGGGTGCTCTTGGGCGAGTCGGTGTCGGATCTCTTCATCGGCGCGGGTGGCGAGCAGCCCGTCGCCCTGGGCACTCAGGCGGGCGCAGATCTCGGAGACCTGGTCGACCGTCTTGCCGGGACAGTAGACGACCTCGGGGTAGCCCTGGCGAACGGCTCGGTGATGATCGACGCGTGCGAACCCGAGGTCCTCAAACGGTGCTCGCTCGAGCTGCTCGATGATCTGTTCAGCCGTGCTTTCGCCTCGCTGAAAGCGCTTCAGAAGATCCTTCAGCCGTTCCGGTCTCATACTCAGGATGTGTTGGCGGCAGGATTGACGCTCGGCGGCAGAATATATCTGGGCACGGGGGCCAGTCAAACGGGGACCGCCCCACCCAGGGTAGGGCCTTTTGACACGTGAGGGAGGTTGCGATATCTATAGGCCGTGGCGATGCGCGGAGTCGGCTGGCTTGCCGGCTCAGTCGCTCGGTTGGAACCGGAGGCCCGAATGGAATTACGAGAGTTCTTCAACGAAGATGTGATCAAGCTTGATCTCGCCGGCGACAACAAGGACGCGATCCTCAAGGAACTCATCTCCCTGCTCAGGCTGCCGAGCAAGTCCGAGGGGATTCTGTTCAAGATGCTGAAGCGGCGTGAGAATCTGGGATCTACGGGTATCGGTCGCGGGATCGCCATCCCCCACTGTCGTTCCCTCGTCGTCAACCGTCTGCGCGTCGCTTTCGGAAGAAGGCAGGGGGCCATCGATTTCAAGGCGATAGACGACAAGCCGGTCTCATTCTTCTTCCTGATCGTCGCCCCGCCCCTCGAGGTCTCGAACCAGTACCTCCCGGTGCTCGGCAAGATCGCTCAGCTATGCCGGGAGCCCGACGTGCCGGACCGCTTGGGTACGCTCGAGACACCGGTCCAGTTCCTCGAGCTTCTCGGCGACAAGCAGGTCTGACGGGAGGTGCCCCCTATGCACCCTCAGCTTGAGATCCTTCTGGAGCTGCAGGACCTAAAGGCCCAGCAGCGGGAGATGGAGGAGGCAGCAGAAGAGCACAGCCGTGAGATCGAGCGCAAGGTCTTCCAGGTCGAGCTGGAGGACGCGGTCGCGCAACTCGAAGAGAAGATCGCCGAGATGGAGCAGACCCTGGAGCCCGACGTCCTGAAGCGCTACCTGCTCGTGTCCGAACGGCGCCCCCGTACCGTCGTCCCCGTGCTGAGCGGTATGTGCTACGGCTGCTTCATGGACATGCCGACGTCCATGTCCAAGACAAACGAGGAGATCCGCTGGTGCGAGAACTGCGGATCGTTTGTCTATTTCGTGGATTGAGCGAAGAGAGACTCAGGGGCTCAGCGCGTCACAGCTATCCTGCTCACGTCCCTCGCCCGGTTGGCTCTTATCTCGCAGAAGTAGACGCCGGACGACACGCGCCGGCCAGCCTGATCGGTGCCGTCCCAGTACGCCAGATACCGCCCCGGCGCCTCGTATCTGAGCTCCTGGAGCGGCTGACCAGCACCCGTGGGATGGTCGAGCGCCTCGGGGATCGCGATTTCCTGGTGCAGCAGGTTGTATATGCGGACCGTTACCACCACCGGACGCCCATCCTCAAACAGGTCGGCACCTAGAACGAACGGGATCCGTGTCTCGTGCGAAAACGGGTTCGGGTAGTTCGGCTCCAGTCGCACACCGCGCACCTCACCCTGCTGGGCATCTTGCAGCGACGCGGTGTTGTCAGTCTGTTGCGCAGAGACCTCGAGCGAGGCCGGGCCTGAACACAGCAGAAGAACGAGGAGCACAGCTGACCTGTGCCTCGACACCCTCACTCCCTTCTTTGAGCAGTAGCCTAGTGTCCCGGCTTACCTCCCGGTGGACTGATTGTCCCAAATCCGCTTGTCCCTGAGTCCAAGATAGGAACGCTTCGTTCTACAGGCAAGAAGATGTTTACCGCGCAACTACGGCTCTCTGAGCACTCGGCCCTCCGGCGTCCGCCTGGTGAAACCGGAGCCGTCGAGGTATTCAAGAAGTGGGATAAGGTACTTTCTCGAGACGCCCAGCACCTCGCGTAGCTGGGAGGGCGAAGCGGCGCCGCCCCGGCCCAGGACGGTCCTCACCCGTTCCTTCGCTTCGCTCAGCGCCGCGGGGTTCAAATAGAGGTCTGCGGTGACCGCGACGAGGCCGCCCTGCTCGGCCAGGAACTTCAAGCATTGCAGGAGCTCATCTGCGCGAACGCCAAGCTGTGCAGCGAGTTCCTTGACTGTGGGCGGAGCTAGTCCCGCCTGTTTGATGAGGCGCTCTGCGGCATCCGCCGTCGCTCGCTGAGCCACGTCCAGCTCGGGGACGTGCCCGGCCAGGGCCGCGAGGGAGCCCTGGATACGGAGGCGGCCCTGGCGCTCGAGGTCGGCCAGGGCCGCGTCGACGAGGTCGGCGGGGTGACCGGCGGCGCTGCGCAGAGACTCCAGGCTGAGGCCTCGGGCCCCGGCGTCGCGGGCGTGCCCGGCGGCCAGGAGGTCGAGCAGCGAGCGCCGGACGGCGTCGATGAGCTGCTCGCCGACCCAGCGGTCGCGCAGCCGGCGCGCGACGCCGTCAGCCTCCAGGCGGCGCAGCTGCTGGTCGATCGTCGAGGGGCTCTGCCCGACTCGCACGGCGAGCTCGTCGGCGGCGCTACCCTGATCGGAGGCGGAGATCGCCAGGCTGAGCCGCTGCTTCCCCTGCGCTGCGGCGAGGGCGCCGAGCTCGGCCAGGGCCGACTTCGCGAGTCGGCCGCGGCGTCGCGCCCAGGGGTCGAGGACGATACCGCCGCCGATGGTCGTCACCGGCGAGTAGAAGCGGATGACGAAGCGGTCGCCGGCGCGCGCGACCACCGGGCCCTCGAGGCGAAGTTGAGCGAGCGCGCTGTCTCCGGGCTCCAGCCGCTCGCGGCCGTAGAGTACGACGCGCGCCATCGTTTCAGCCGTCCCCAGGTGTAGGCGGACCCTCTGCCAGTGCTTGAGCGTCCAGGGCGAGTCGGGAACGAGTTGCAGCTTTCCATCCAGGTATCGTGTCTCGCGCCAGACCGAGTCACCGACGAGCGTGTCGCCACGGCCGACGTGCGCGCGATCGAGGCCCGCCAGGGCCAGGGCGGCGCGCTGGCCGGCGCGGGCGACAGCGCAATCGCGACCGTGCATCTGGATACCGCGTATCCGCGCCGCCTGCTCGCCGGGCAGGCAACGGATCTCGGCCCCGACACCGACAGTCCCGCTCCAGACCGTTCCGGTGACCACGGTGCCGACTCCTCGGACGGTGAACGAGCGGTCGACGGGCATGCGGAAGAGATCGTCATCGGACCGTGCGCGGGTCGAGCGGGCGCCGTCCAGTATTGCAGCGCCGAGCTCTGCCAGCCCCTCGCCGGTGACGGCGGAGACCGGCAAAACGGGCCAATCGCTGACGCCCAGAACTCGCTCGAGCTCTTCCCTGACCGACTCTCGCACGAGGTCCCGCCATTCGGGATCGACGAGGTCAGCCTTGCTGATCGCCGCCACACCGCGCTCCACACCGAGCAGCCGGGCGATCCACAGGTGCTCGCGCGTCTGGGGCATGGGCCCCTCATCGGCCGCGACGACGAGTAGCAGCAGATCCACGCCGCTGGCACCGGCCAGCATGTTCTTGACGAAATCCTCGTGTCCGGGAACGTCGACCACCGAGACCTCCAGGCCAGCGTCCCCGGTTTCCAGGCCGGCGAAGCCGATATCGATAGTGATGCCTCGCTGCCTCTCCTCTTCCCAGCGATCCGTGTTGGTGCCGGTCAGAGCCTCGACCAGCGCGGTCTTGCCGTGATCGACGTGTCCGGCGGTGCCCAGTATGACCGATTTCATCCCAGGCGCTCGTCGAGGAAACGGAGAGAATTGAGCGGTATGCCCTCGGCCAGATGGTAGGCGATGAAGTCGCGGAGCAGGCGCCGTTGCGCTCGCCCGCTCTCGACCACGCCCCGATTGCCGGAGGCGCCGCGCAGCAATCCGGCGAGCTCGGTGCGCTCAACGGGCGTCAGTCGCCTCAGGCTCGGATCCTTCAGTTGCGGGCGGCAGCGCCCGCAGACGATGCCACCGTTGGCCAGGTCGAAGTGCACACCCAGGTCGGCGGGCGGCCGCTCTTCGCACAGCGCGCAGCGCTCGACGCCGGGGGCGAAGCCGAGTCGTACGATCAACCGCCAGGTCTCCTCGAGGATCGTCCGCTCTACGTCACCCGGCTCATCGACCAGCCGATCGAGGCCGCGGCGCAGCTGCGCGAACAGGCCTTCATCGCCGGACCCCGGCGCGAAGCGCAAGACGATCTCGGCCAGCAGGCCCGCGCCTGCATAGCGAACCAGCTGGCGGCCCAGGGCCTGGCGCTCGCAATGCAGCTCGAACGCCGAGAGCGTATGAAGCTCACGACCCTCCTTGGCGTAGAAGGTGGCGATGCCGTCGGTGAACGGTTCCAGCAGGCCGCCGAAGCGGCTCTTCGGCCGTCGTGCCCCCTTTGCGATCACCGAGCAGAGTCCAACGTCACGCGTGAAGAGTCGCAGGATCTTGCTGGTCTCGCTGTATTCGTAAGTCTTGAGGATGGTCGCCTCGGTCGTTACCAGCGCCATGCTGATAAGCTAGGCAGGTCCCTAGGTCACAGCCAGGTCACTCGACCCTGCGCCAGGCCCAAACGCCCGCGACGGTAGCTGCGAACAGGGCGGCGATCAGGACCGCGAACCGCTCCCGCCATCCGGTGCCGGATTGCACGATGTCGAGTCGCAGAGCGCTGCCGGCGGCAACGTCTCTGGCCACGTAGCTGAGGCTCGGCTGCGAGGCGGCCCCGACGTCTTCCTCGCGCACGAAGGATCCCCGGGGACGCACCGCGAGTCTACCGCGGTCGACGAACACGCTCACCTTCTCGACCGGCGCCGCGCTGCTCACGATCAGCGCCCGCGCGTTC
Organism: Gemmatimonadales bacterium; assembly: GCA_050050535.1. Classification (GTDB taxonomy): domain Bacteria; phylum Gemmatimonadota; class Gemmatimonadetes; order Palauibacterales; family KS3-K002. Next base: position 7,485 of record JASFTY010000014.1, read on the forward strand.
GGCGGTAGTCTATACGTGACACCGACCTCGAAGGCCGGCCGCGGAATCGGTCCCGCGATCGCCAAGACGTTCCCATCGCGGACGACCTGGCTCGACGACACGTCACCACCCAGACCGCGCGCGTCCACCGCTTCCTCTTGCAGCAAGACGATCGGCAGCGGCAACGCGGCGGGGTCGAGCGAGTCGGGACGGCCCGGTCCGAGGCGCACACGCATCGCATCGATTACCCGATAGCCGCCGCCCTCGTCCAGGGTCATCCTGATCTGGCGTTCGAGGATGCGGAGGGGCGGCGCGTCCTGGGCGCGCAGCGTCGAGGAGTCAACCGTTGCGAGCTGACAAAGCGCGCTCAAAAGCAAAAGCCGCCGAAGCAACGAGCGACGGCGGCATGGCCCCGCGGCCCCAGGCTCGCTCACGGCGTGAACCGACCGAAGTCCTCGGGGTTGAGATTCCTCAAGTGCTCCTTCAGTTGATCGGCGTCCATACCCTGCGGTTCGCCCGACTCCGCCTCTTCCGGGCTATCACCAACCTCGAAATCGGACGATTGGATCTCTATCGACGCCTGCTCCAGCAGATCGTCGTGCGCATAGATCGGCGCCTTTGCCCGCAGCGCGATAGCGATACTGTCGCTGGGCCGGGCGTCGATCGACACCATGTCGCCGTCGCGCTTTAGGATCAGTTCGGCGTGGTAAGTGTTGTCTACTACCTTGGTGATGAGCACCCGTTGCAGCTCGGTACCGAGGCCCTGCAACAGCGCTGTGAAGAGATCATGGGTGAGCGGCCGCGAGAACTTCATCCCCGCCAGCTCCATGGCGATCGCGCTCGCCTCGCCCGGGCCGATCCAGATGGGTAGCACACGCTCGCCGTCCGTCTCCTGCAGGATCACGACGGGCGTGTTCGTGGCTTTGTCCAGTCCGAGACTGGCGACTTTGACCTGGTTCATTCAGCCTGTTCGCCGATTGATCGGCGGGAAAAGGTCCAGTATCATCAAGATACTAACCCTCGTCACCCTGTAAACCCCGCTACAGCTGTCAAGTTCCGAGGTCCCAAGAGGACAGGTACTTCTGCTGCTCCTCGGTCAGCGTGTCGATGCCAATCTCCATCGTCTGCAGCTTCAGTCGGGCGATTTCGCGGTCGATGACGTCCGGCGTGCGGTGCACGGCGACCTCCAGGTCCCCGCCTCTCTGGACCAGGAACTCGGCGGCCAGCGCTTGATTGGCGAAAGACATGTCCATGACTGACGCCGGGTGACCTTCCGCCGCGGCCAGGTTGATCAGGCGGCCCTCGCCGAGCACGAAGATGCGGTGCCCGTTGACGACGTACTCCTCTACGAAGTCACGCACGGTGCGCGGCGGCCCGTCGGCGATCGCCGCCAGCGTCTCCAGGTCGATCTCGACGTTGAAGTGGCCCGAGTTGGCCACTATCGCGCCGTCCTTCATCAGCCGGAAGTGCTCCTCGCGGATCACACTGGTATCACCGCTGACCGTTACGAAGACGTCGCCGATCGTTGCGGCCTCGGCCATCGGCATGACATCGAAGCCATCCATGACCGCTTCCAGCGCCTTCAGCGGCTCGACCTCGGTCACGATGACCCGCGCGCCCGCACCTCGGGCTCGCGTGGCGACGCCCCGGCCGCACCAGCCGTATCCAGCCACAACGACGCGTGACCCGGCGAGCAGTATGTTCGTCGCCCGCAGGATGCCATCCAGGGTCGATTGCCCGGTACCGTAGCGGTTATCGAACAGGTGTTTTGTCAGGCTGTCGTTGACCGCGATGACCGGAAACTGCAAAACGCCATCCTGCGCCATCGCACGCAGCCGAATGACACCGGTCGTCGTTTCCTCGGTCGAGCCGATCAGCTCTGCCAACAGCTTCGTGCGCTCGTCATCAGAGAGGCCGGCAGCCCACCTACGGACCGGCTCGGCGAGGTCGGCGAGGCGATCCAGTGCGATCATGTGCAGCGAACCGACCAGATCGGCGCCGTCGTCCATCGTTATCGTCGGCCTGTGCACCAGCGCGGCGCGAATGTGATCGTAGTATACATCGTGGTCCTCACCTTTCACGGAGAAGACCTTGATGCCGTGATCACGCACGAGATGGGCTGCTACGTCGTCCTGGGTGGACAGCGGGTTGGAGGCGCAGAGCGCGACGTCGGCCCCTCCCGCCTTCAGGGTGACAACCAGGTTAGCGGTCTCGGTGGTGACGTGCAGGCACGCCGACAGCCGCTGGCCCTTCAGCGGACGCTCCTTCGCGAAGCGTTCCCGGATCATGCGAACGACCGGCATGGCCCGCTCGGCCCACTCGACCCTCAGGCTGCCCCTGTCGGCCAGCCCTATGTCACGGATGTGGTGATCGACTGTTCCTGTAGGCATAGGTTTCCTTTCTACTCTACGGCAGCCTTCAAATCATCGACTCGATCGATTCGCTCCCACGAGAACCCGCCATCGGGATCAGGCTGACGACCGAAGTGCCCGTAAGCAGCGGTACGCTTGAACACCGGGCGCAGCAGCGCGAGCGACTCGATAATGCCAAGCGGGGTCAGGTCGAAGACGGCTCTGACGGCGGCCTCGAGCCGTTCATCGGGCACGCGACCTGTGGCGCGTGTGTCGACCAGTACGGAGACCGGGTCGGCCACGCCGATCGCGTAGGCGAGCTGGACCTCGCAAACGTCGGCGAGCTCTGCTGCAACGATGTTCTTGGCGATCCAGCGGGCGGCGTAGCTCGCGGAACGGTCGACCTTGGTGGGGTCCTTACCGCTGAAGGCGCCACCGCCATGACGGCCCATGCCACCGTACGTGTCGACGATGATCTTGCGGCCGGTGAGACCGGCGTCACCCTGCGGACCGCCGGTCACGAAGCGGCCCGTGGGATTGATGTGGATTTTGGTCGTTTTGTCGTCATAGAGGTCCGGTGGCAGGACGGGCCCGATGACTTCCTCGCCGATCCGGTCGCGGATCTCGCCGTTCTCGATCTCGTCGTCGTGCTGGGCGGAAACGACGACCGCCTGTATGGCGACCGGCCTGTCGTCCATGTACTCCACCGTGACCTGCGACTTGCCGTCCGGGCGTAGCCAGGGGATCCTCCCCGACTTGCGCATTTCCGCCAGGCGCTGCGTCAGGCGGTGCGCCAGGATAATGGGCAAGGGCATCAACTCCGGGCTCTCTCGGGTCGCGTACCCGAACATCATGCCCTGGTCACCGGCGCCGCCCGTATCGACGCCCCTGGCGATGTCGGGCGACTGGCGGTCGATCGATGTGACGACGGCGCACGTGTGATAGTCGAGGCCGTAGCGCGAATCGACGTAGCCGATCCCCTCGATTGTCCTGCGCACTATACCAGGGATATCGGCGTACGTTTCGGTCGTTATCTCGCCGGCGACGAAAGCGAGGCCTGTGGTCACCAGGCACTCGGCGGCGACACGTGCCTTGGCGTCCCGTTCGATAATCGCATCGAGGATCGCGTCCGAGATCTGGTCGGCGACCTTGTCTGGATGTCCCTCGGTCACGCTCTCAGACGTGAACAGACGTCTTCTCGACAATTCCGCACTCCTGACATCGGTAGCAGTGACCACCGACCGAGGCGACGAGCCGCCGGCCCCCCGCACTAACGAAAACGAACGAAGGTACCTACTTAGCCTGAGTGTGACAAGTTGTTATCGGCGTTAACGCCGGAAAGATCGACGATCCCCTCCAGCGCCCGCTGCATCTGCTCACGGATCTCTCGCCCCGTCTCGGCCTGCAGCAATTGGCCGACGATCTGCGCGACGTGCCCCAGCTCGATCGACCGGATCAGCCTCTTCTGGCCCAGGACGGCGCTGGGCGGGCAGGATAGGCTGCGTACGCCGAGCCCCAGGAGCAGGAGTGCGCCGAGCGGATCGGAGGCTGCCTCACCGCACACGCAGAGCGGCACTCCCACGGTACGCGCCGAGGTCACGGCGTCGCTGATGTATCTGAGCAAGGCGGGGTGGTAGAGGTCGAAGAACTGGGAGAGCTGGGCGTTGCCGCGATCTACGGCAAGCATGTACTGGATCAGATCGTTGGTGCCGAGGCTGAAGAATTCGACGTAGCGGCCCAACACGGCGGCGATCGCCACCGAGGCCGGCGTCTCGAGCATGATGCCGAGTGGGCATTCGCCGTGCTCGATGCCATCGCGCTCCAGCTCGCGCCGCGCCTCGTCGATGACGGCACGGATCGCCCGGACCTCGTCCACCGTGTTGACCATGGGCACAAGCAGGTGCACCGGTCCGTGGGCGCCGGCCCGGAGGACCGCCCGCACCTGGTAATGGAACAGCTCGGGCATCATCTCGTAGATCCGAATGCCCCGCCAGCCCAAGAAGGGGTTCTCTTCGGCGATGGGGGGCAGGAACATCGGGAACTTGTCACCGCCGAGGTCGAACGTGCGGATCGTGACCGGGCGGGGTGCCATGACGTCGACGACTTCCCTGAAAGCCTCGTACTGTTCTTCCTCGGTGGGCACAGCGGTCTTGCCGACGACCAGGAACTCGGTTCGGAACAGTCCGACGCCGTCGGCGTTGACCGCTACCGCGGCGCGGGCGTCAGCGGGCAACTCGAGGTTCGCGTAGAGTCCGATCCGCTCTCCGTCGCGCGTCGTGGGGTCCTCGGCGACGGTACCTTCCAGCTGTCTTTCCGTCTGCCTGGCCCGCTCGTCGCGATCCTGGAACCAGCGCTTCTCCGACTCGCTGGGAGCTATGACGACCTTGCCACGCCGTCCGTCGAGGATGATCTCGACGCCGTTCTCGACGCGGTGCGAGAGATCGCCGAGCCCGACCACGCAGGGTAGCCCGAGGGAGCGAGCCAGGATGGCGGCGTGCGAGGTCCGTGTGCCGGCATCGGTGGCTACGCCGAGGACGCGATCGCGATCGAGGTCGACCATGCGGCTCGGGGTCAGCTCGTGGGCCACGAGTATGACGGGATCCTCGTCATCCGCTGTGAGCTCCGGACCCGGTATATCGACCAGCGTCGCGAGGACGCGCAACTGCACGTCGAGCAGGTCGGCGACGCGGTCCATGACCCTGGCGTGGGTGGCGTCGAGCCAGCGGGAGCGGAATTCCAGCACCCTGAGGCTGAAGGCGCGCTCGGCGGTGAGGAAGCTATCGGTGATGTAGGTGAGCGTACCCTCGATGAGATCGGGGTCCTCGAGCATCATGAGTTGGGGGTCGAAGATCTTGGCCTGAACCGAGCCGAGTCGGCTCTCGACCTGGCCGCGCAGTCCTGCGGTACGTTCTCTGGCAGACCGGCAGGCGGCCTGGAAGCGGGCGATCTCGGCCTCGATCTCGTCCGGTGCCACCGTTGCGTGCGGGACCTCGAGGCGTGGCCAACGAGCCACGAAGGCGGGTCCGATAGCGGTCCCCGGGGCAGCCGGGATCCCCTGCACCACGATGCCCACCAGGCTCACTCCTCCCCGAAGCCGTCAGCGACCAAGCGAACGAGGGCCTCGACCGCCTCGCGAGCGTCGGCGCCGCGGGCGCGGATCTGAATCGTCGATCCCTTCTCGGCGGCGAGCATCATCACGCCCATTATGCTCTTGCCGTTGACTTCGAGGCCATCTTTGCTCACCAGAATCTCCGACTCGAACTTGGCTGCCAGCTTCACGAACTCGGCCGCCGGCCTGGCATGCAGGCCGTACACGTTCGCCACCGTGACGTCTCTTACGTGCTCCTGTTCGTCCACGCTCACCATGCCGAGGTACCGAGGATGACGAACATCAGCGACCCAACGAAGAGGCCGAGGACTGCCAAACGACCGGCGAGCCTGGGGCGCACGTAGCCCGCGATCGCAAGGGCGAGAGCGACGCCAATTGTGGAGAGCGGGCCTATGCCTGCGCCGCCGCCGAGGGCCAGGCCCATCAGCGGCACTACGGCTCCACCGACAACGGCCAAAGGTATCGTAAGGCGATCGGGCAGGCGCCGCAAAGGCGAACCCGTCAGTGCGCGACCCACCTCACGGCCTTCCCGCCAGCCCAGCCGCACACCCCAGATCCGCAGCCAGAGATGGACGGCATTGTAACTGACCAGGAATGCTGCAACGGCCACCCACCACGGGGCTCCCAAGAGAAAGATAAGAAACGCGAGCAACGAGCATAGGGGTCGCCAGCGCGCCCAAACCAGCCGGTCGCCGAGGCTACCCAACGGGCTCACGATCGCCCGCTTGAAGCGCTCAACCTGGTCGGGGCTGGTACTCTCCGACTCCATGCGGGCCAGCGCCGCGATGGCTACGGTCGAGAGGTAGGGGTGTGCGTTGAAGAAGCCGCTATGGGCGCGGAGCGCCTTCGCCAGCGCCGCTCCGTCACCGCGGTACACCCTGACGAGTGCCGGGATCATCGCGAACCCGAGACCAGCGCCCTGCATCGTCCGGTAGTTCCACGAGGCCTGTACCAACAGGCTCCGCAACAGAAGCCTGACGATGACCAAGCGGTTCAGCGCAGCCATAGACCCACAATGAGCCCGAGAACGGCACCCACTGCCGCCGCTTTCCACACCCGCTGCCCCCGGGCCATCATCCGAACGTCGACGCCAACTCCCAAGCTCGCGACCACCAGGACGAGAAGCGCGGCGGTTCCCGCCCAGCGGGACGGGAGCTCGGCCAGGATCCCCCCCAGCAGAATCAAACAGAGTACGGCGCCCGCCGTGAGAGCAGCCGCCCGCAACAGATCGAGGACCAGCGCCGACAGGTGCCGCACCGTCAGCTGCGCCGGAGACCCCAACGTTCCACCTTCCTCCGCCACGAGCCGCGAATTGAGATGGCGCAACCCGTGCACGCTCCAGCTTCCAACCCACCCCACGACCACGCCGAACGCCACCGCGACCAGCAGCGCGGCCGGCCCCGTCCCCCAACCGACGGCGGCTGCGGCGGCGGCGACGGCACCCGGCCCCGTGTCCCAGCCGCGGCTGGCGCCGATCGGGAGCTGGCGGAGGCTCAAGATCTCCAGTACGGCGCCCGCCCACATCCCGGAGATCGGGTCACCAAGGATTAGCCCGGCGAGCGGCCCCGCGACTATCGGACGAGAGATCATCGCCTGAGCGAAAGAGGCCGAATCGAGCCCCGTCAGCCCGCCAAACAGTGTCAGGGCGAAGAAGGTTGAGGCTTCCAGCGCTAGCTCGCCTCTATTTCGAGGAGCTCATCGAGCCCGATCCTGCGGGCGCTCGGCACGTCCTGCGCGCTGACCCTTACCCCCACGCGCTGCAGCCGTCGCAGTTCCGCTCGGTCACGGTCGCTGAAGAACAGATAGGGCAACACGCGCTCGCGGCCCGGTGCGCTGTGCAGGCCGCCGAGGTTCACTTCGATGTCTGCCAAGACACCGTGCTCTGCCAGGCGCCGCATCGTCGTGATGTCGCGGGTCAGGATGAAGCTGCGCGCCGCGTTGGACGCCCAGCCGGAAAACAGCTCCACCGCCGTCTCGACGCTCGTGAACAAAGCCTCGACCTCGTTGGGCAGCCCCGCCCGGTACAGGTCCTGTTCCCACTCGCTGTCCGAGAGCTCGTCATCGATGACGACCACGCGGTCGAGGTCGAGTTGCGCCCCCCAACCTACGACGACCTGCCCGTGGATCAGCCGGTCATCGACCCGACACAGAAGAATCGGCATCTGCAGAGTATTCGATCGAAACGCCCACGTGCGAGCGCAAGCGCTCGACGACCTCTTCCAGCGGCAGCGTGCGGTGGAAGACGAAATCGAGCAGCAGCGGCAAGTTGACCCCGCAGACGACTGCCAGCCGACGGTGACGGTGCCTGAGCCGTCGGGCAACGTAAGCGCAACTTCCGCTCGGCAGGTCCACGAAGACCACACTCGTGGAATCGCCGATCAGCGATTCCACGTGTTCTTCCAGTGCTTCCGGTGTCATGCTGGCGTTGTCGACGGCGGTCAGGCCTTCCCGTGACCCGGTGATTCCGGCCACGGCATCCAGCATGCCGTCGGCAAGCTTGCCGTGTCCTACGAGGATCCCTCGCACCTCATCACTCATAATCTTCCTCAAGGTACTCGCGCACAGGAGCCATGACATCTTTCAATCTAGCGTTGAATGCGGCGGGCGCATCCACGCCCGAGTAGCGGAGCAGGTGGTCCATGGCGACGACTTCCGAAATGACCGTGATATTCTTACCCGGATTCAACGGGATCGTGACTCGCCGAATAGGCACGTCGAGGATTTCGGCCTGATCGGTCTCGAGCCCGGTACGATCGTACGCCTCGTGCTGCTTCCATTCCACCAGCTGCACGACGACCTCGATCCGCTTCTGCTGCCGGGTGGCGCGAATTCCGAACAGCGCCCGCACATCTACGATTCCGACCCCGCGGATCTCCATGTGGTGGCGCGACAGCTCGTGACCGCGGCCGATCAACACATCGTGACCGGTGCGCGATATCTGCACGACGTCGTCCGCCACCAGCCGATGGCCGCGTTCCACCAAGTCGAGTACACACTCGCTCTTCCCGATCCCGCTGCGCCCCACGAAGAGGAGCCCGACGCCGTAGACGTCGGCGAGCGATCCGTGCACGTACGTACGTGGCGCGAAGCGGTCGTTCATGAACGGGATCATTCGGCGATAGAACTCGGCCGTCTTCAGCTCGCTGACCACGACCGGCGTCCCGCGCCGCTCCGCCACTTCGAGCAGCAGAGGTGGCAACTCCTGTCCCTTCGTGGCTATGATGCAGGCGATGTCGAAGGACAGCAGCGTCTCGACAGCTTCGCGGCATCTGGCCTCGTCGAGCGACCGCAGGTAGGAGACATCGGTTTCGCCGAGCACCTGGATCCTGCCGCCCACGAAACGCTCGGTATACCCGGCGAGCGCCAGGCCGGGACTGGATATCTCCGCCCGTTTGACCTCGCGGGCGAGGGCTTGTTCCCCGCCCGTGACCAGACGGAGGCGCAGGCTTCCGCCGCGGAGTTCAAGAAGATCCTGGACCTTTAGGCTCACGATTCGCTTCCCTCTGTTGCCTCCTGAGCAGGGATCTCCTCATTGAGTCGCGGCGCTTTGTGATCTACTCGCCGGTCGCGGAGTCGCTTGAGCTGGCGCGCCAGCTTGTCCGACAACCGGTTGACAGCGGTACGGAAGTCGCCGGCGACGGCCTCGGCGTGAATATCGTAGTCTCCATCCACAAAGGCACGGGCCTCCACCCGCTTCTCTCGCTTCTCTTCGGTTAGGGTGACCTCGACCCGCGACGTGCGTTGATGATAGCGGTCCAGACCCGCCAGTCGGTCCTCGACGTACCCTCTCAGCGCATCGCTGAGCTCGAAATGACGAGCGGTCAGATTGATCTTCATTTCGCCTCCGCGGCAGACTTGTTGAGTTGAACTCGACCCTGGAGGGGGCCGTCGGCAAGGAACTCGAGGAGGAGGGTCTCGGTCGCATCCGCAGTGTGGTCCCAGGCGAATCCGCCGGCGAAGCTGATCGCACCGGCTTGCAGTCGCGCCCGCAACTCGTCGTCCTCGGCAATGCTTCGCAGCGCCAGCGCCCAGCCCCCTACGTCATCATGACGGACCAGGAGCCCGCTCTCGCCATGTGCGACCGATTCCCGTAGCCCTGGCGAGTCTGAAGCCAGGGCGGGTGTGCCACAGGCTGCGGCCTCTACGTTCGTGATGCCCCAACCCTCCTTAGGGGATGGGTAAACCGTGGCCCAGGCTCTGCGCAATAGGCTCACCTTTTCGTGCTCGGGGATGAAGCCGAGGAACTCCACGCGACCGGGGGCCCGCAGCGTTGCATACTCGCGCAGCGCCGACTCGTGATCACCTTTGCCGGCCACTACCAGCCGCGCATCGAGACCGTCTCGTGCGAGCCGGGCCACCGCGTCAATTACCGCCTCCAACCCCTTGTAACGCTTCAATCGTCCCAAGTAGACGAAAGTCGGAATCTCGAATCGGGAAACCGTCGGATCCGGCCGGAAACGTGAATGATCGATGCCGGGGCGTATCACTCTGACGTTCGAGCGCGGCAGCCCCCGGGTCACGAGATCCTCCGCAGTCGACTCGGAGATCGCCACGAACGGGGCGTTCTCGTAGAAATGAGACAACGGACGTTCGGCCAGCCAGACCACGGCTGCCAGCGGCGGAGAGGCTTCCTGGAACGCGGTACTGCCAAACAGGTGCGGAATCAGCGCGATGACAGGCGGCCGAACCCAGAGCGGAGTGTAGAGTGGGATCTTGTTGATGTCTTCGACCACTAGATCGCACTCGCGATCGAGCAGGTTGCGCCGGTAGTAGGGGGCGGCCCGCAGAGCGAAGGTGTGGCGACCACCGACGCGGTGGACGTTGATTCCGTCGACTACGTCGCGCGTCGAGGCGCCCGGCCAGCCTGAACAAAGCAGTGAGACCTGGTGGCCGCGCTGGGCGAGCCTTCCGAAGATCTCGTGCAAGTGTACTTCGGCGCCGCCAGCCTGCGGGTTTCTTATGTCCTGCCAGTTGATCACCAGCAACCTGACGCGGCCGGCGCTCATCGTGCATCGCCGAGCTGCTCGGGTTCCAGTTCGCGGAGCAAGGCGTCGAGCACGCCGTTCACGAAGCGCCTGCTCTCTTCGGTACCGAACCACTCGGCCAGCCGGATGGCCTCGTGGACCGAGACGCGGAGCGGGATGTCATCGAGGTAGAGCATCTCGGCGGCAGCGATACGGAGGATATTGCGATCGACCGTGGCCATCCTGGAGAGCCGCCAGTGCTCAGCCAGGGCCTCGAGGCGAGCATCGATCTCGGGGAGAGCATCGGCGATCGTCGCCAGAATCCTGTCGGTGTAGGCACGGACCTCGGGCTCGACCGCCCGCTGACCTGGTGCGGCGAGCTCTTGATCCACGTGCGCGAGGGTCTCGTCGCTGCCGCGCAGTTCCCAAGCGTAGAGGACCTGCAGTGCTCGAGCTCTGGCTTTGGTCCTACTCGCCATCCAGTTGGTCGATGAGGTCGGCCATCTCTATGGCCGCCAGCACTGCCTTCCAGCCATGGTTGCCCGCCTTGCTGCCGGCGCGCTCGAGTGCCTGCTCCATGGTATCGGCGGTGAGCAGGCCGAGAGACACATAGGTCTCCGAGTGGGTAGCGACGTTGGCAAGTCTCGAGCTGGCCGCCGCCGAGAGGTAATCGAAGTGAGGGGTCGCCCCTCGAATCAGGGCACCCAGCACCACGATGGCCGCGTAGCGTGGCCCTGGGGCGAGCCGGGCGACGAGCGGCGCCAATTCCCATGCCCCTGGTACCCAGAAGACGTCAACTTGTTCGTCGCTCGCCCCGTGCTGGCGGAAGCAATCGATGGCGCCCGCCAGCAGCTGCCGTGTGATCAGCTCGTTGCTCCTACTCACGACGAGGGCGAAGCGGCGGTCCTCGGTTCGATAACGTCCGTATCTTTCTTGCATACGCTATAAGTCTCCGTCTCGAGAGCGCCGCTATCCTCTGCTCAGCTGGCCAGCGGGCCCTCAGCCGGTATCATGTGGCCCATCTTTTCCCGCTTGACGCGCAGATAGCTCGCGTTGTGGCGGTTGGGGGTAACCGTGATCGGCACCTGCTCGGTGACCGACAGGCCGTATCCCTGGAGCCCGATGATCTTCTTCGGGTTGTTGGTCATCAAGCGCATGGACTTGATGCCGAGGTCGAGCAGGACCTGGACGCCTATCCCGTAGTCACGCAAATCGGCAGGGAACCCGAG
>JASFTY010000015.1:0-18912 GCA_050050535.1 Gemmatimonadales bacterium
TCAACGTAGTCGTGCGACTGCAGGGCTACCCCGCCGCCGTGCTGATCCGGGCGCTGGAGCCGGTGGAGGGGCTCGCCACGATCCGGCGCCGCCGCGGCGCCCGGCCGGATCGCCACCTCACCTCCGGCCCCGCCAAACTGACTCAGGCCTTGGCGATCCGTCCCAGCCTCCAGACGCACCGTCTGACCGAGCCTCCCCTCTTCGTCGCCGAGGGCGAGCCGGTCCCGAGGCGCGCGCTGGTGCGCACCACACGTGTCGGCATCACCAAGGGTACCGAAAAGCGATGGCGCTTCTACGATCGTAGAAGCGCCTGGGTCAGCCGTCGCGACTGAGTGGGGCCCGATCCCCGGCGGGCCCGCGCTAATCGTCGCCCGCCGCTACCGCCTTGACGACCGTTGGCACGCCGAAGCGTCGCAACACGACGCGCAGCACGAAGGCCACCAACAGGGCGATCGCGAAGGCGACGACTACCGTCGGACCGGTCGGCCAGTCCGTCTGGAACGAGCTGTAGAGCCCAACCACGGTCGCCAGCGTACCGGCAACGCAGGCGATGCCGATGAGCCGGCTGGGTCGATTGGTGAACAGAAAGGCGATCACCGCCGGGATGACCAGGAAGCTGAAGACCACCAGCACTCCGGCTATCGCCACCGACAGTGTGACGACGAGCCCGAAGAGCGCGTAAAACAGAAAATCCCACCCGGCCATCCGCCAACCTCTCCTTCGCGCTTCCGCAGGGTTCAGCGTTATCGTCATGAACCGCTCCCGGAAGATCCAGTGGACCGCGCCGATCACCGCGTAGATGCCCGCCGTCCTCCAGATCTGCGGCCAGCTCACCCAGAGCAGGGTGCCGGTCAAGAGCTGCTCGACGTGCTCGGCTCCGCGCGGCGCCTGCGCGGCGAGCAGGATCGTCGCCGCCGTCGCGACCACGTAGACGATCCCGATGATCGCCTCCTGCGGTATGTAGTCGTGCTCCATCCGCGTCACGCTGAACAGGCCGGCTGCGACCAGTGTGGCGGCCAGGCCGATGGCGTAGCCGGCCGCGCCCTCGGAGATGCCCAGCCAGCCGCCCAACGCGCTGCCGAGCCCGAGGCTGGCCGCCGCCCAACCCATGGCCGCCGTCTGTGCGAGTGCGAGGTCCACGAAGATCACGCCACGGGCGATGATGTGGATGCCCAGGTAGGCGTGGATCGCGACCAGGATGAGCGAGGCCACGAGGGCCGGTAGCATCAGCTCCAGCATCTTGTCTCCGCCGTCAACGAGTTCGTACAGGCGGCTGGGCCCGGTTCGGCTCTATGCGAGGCTCAGCCCCGTCGTCCCCATCCGAAGCCGTTCCTCCAATTCAGCTCTCTCACTCGCGGTTCTCTTGCCGATCCGACTCCAGGAACGCCTCGGCTAATCTCGCGATCCAGAGATCCACCAGGTCGAAGTACGTGTCCACACCTTCCGCCCCTTCGACGTCCAGCGGTACGATCACCGCCCGCGCGTTCGTTCGCGAGGCCACCTGCTCCACCTGGCTGTGGCTGAAGTAGTTCGCCGCCATGAGCACCGAGATGTTCTCGTCACGCATGGTCCCGACGACCTCCGCCAGGTGCCTGGGGCTGGGCGGAATGCCGGGCCTCGGCTCGATGAAAACGGCGCACTCGACCTGGAACCGCGCGCCGAAGTACGCCCAGTTCTTGTGGTAGCACGCCATTCGCCGACCGCGAAACGGGGCCCCCTCCGCCAGCCAGCCGCCCAGATAGTCGGTCAGCGGCCGCCCCTGGAACGATTGATTCCGCGCGAAGTCCCAGAACTCGTAGTTCCGGGCCAGCCGATAGATGGCCTCGGCGCCCAGCATCTCCACCAGCTGATCGCCGAACAGCCGGCGCATCACCTGATCCTTGAAGTTGCGGAAGTTCGCCTCGTAGACCTCGGCATTGGCCGGATCGACTCGCCCGAGGCCCTCGAGGATGTTCTCCGCGATGATGATCGCGTTGACCGGGTCCGTATGAATATGAGGGTTGCCGAACGCGTGGACATCCCCGCCGAAGCGCGACAAGTCCTCGGGAACCTCGAGCATCTTGACTCCAGGGTAGGTGATCACGTGCCCCTCGGCGCCTTCGACGACCCTCGGGTTGTTGGCTCGGTCGATCACCGCCGGCGCCCACATCTCCAAGTCCAGCCCCGTGGTCACGAACAGGTCCGCCCTTCCCACCTTGGCCGCGTAGCTCGGCCGGGCTTGAACGTAGTGGGGATCCTCATCACCGCGGGCGATTGCCTCGACCTCGGCGAGATCACCCGTCAAGTCCCGCGCGACCGCCGCGAACGTGGGCAACGATACAACGACCAGGAGCCGACCCTGCTGCCCGTGGCGTCGCTGACGGTGGCGAACGCCTTGACCGTGCGCCGGCTCCGCTGCTAGAAGTAAGACTCCGAGCAGGCATGTAGTCGCGTTCCGGATCGCATGCCAGGAACGTCTACGGCCTTTGCATACTACCATCTCTCGTCTCCTGCCGTGTTGGGCCTCGCCCCGGCGAGACCGTAAATCGTCTCCCATCGGCCTTCGGACAGCGCATCAGTACTCCTCGTGCCGATGCGGCCCCACCGACCAGATAGTCTGAAGCAGAACGGTGTGGCTACCGTCTCCGTCCTCCGGCTTCAGGTAGGTGTACTGAAGCCGGAAGAACACCCACTCGGTCTGCCACCACGTCAGGCTGGGTACCAGCTGGTAGAACTCGCCGCCGACACCGTAGTCGTCCAGGTAGTCGGCCCGGAACCCGGCGATCCACCGCCGGTTCAGCCGGTAGTTGGCCTGGACGTAGCCGCCGTCTCCCGTCAGCTTGCTCCCGGGGAACTCACGCCTGGCGAAGTAATACTCGGCCTTCAGAGCGAAGTCCTTGTACATCGCCTGCCGCGGCGGCCGCCAGCGGAAGGCGAAGTCGAAGGCCAGCAAGCTCGCGTCGAACGGTCCATCCGGGGCATCGGTGTCATTGTTCTCTCCGTACACACCGGTGGCGCCGAACTGCACATAGGTGCTCGGACCCAGGTCCCAGAAGCTCCGGAAGTTGCCCAGAAAGGCGATCTCCTTCGCCGACTCGAACAGCGCCTCGTTCGCGCTGCGCGTGATCTCCAGCGTAGTGGTGTGGGTGCCGGAACCAGTGGTGACGACCGGGAGTGTGAGCGAGAGACCCGTCTGGATTAGACCGTCCCCGCCCAGGAACGCTACCGTCGGCAGGGGACGATCGACCTCGAACAGCGCGTGCGAGTGCCAGCGGTTGTACAGGCCGATCTCCTGGCGGAACTTGCCCAGCTTCAGTCCGATCGGCAGCCCGATGTAGTAGAAATATCCTTCCTCGACACTGAAGTCGCCTTCACCGTCCTCTGGAAACGGGTAGCCGGCAATCTCCACAGCTTGCCCGTAGCTCACCATTATCTTGGTGTAGCTGTAAGGGTCGAGCGCCGCCTGGAAGTTGAACTCGAACTCCTGGGGCACGACGGTGAACCTGTTGCGCCCCTCGGCTGGGACTGTGTAAGCTCCGACAACATCACCGGTTACACTGACCTCCGGGTTCAGGACGTTCAGGTTCCGCACGCGACTCCTCTGCTCGCCCGCCGTGTCCGGCGGTGGCTGCTCCGCTGCCGCCTCCTGCAGCGCGGCGCGCAGGGCCTCGAGCTCGCCCGCCGCCGCCTCCGCAGCGGTGTCGGGAAGCTCACCGCGCGACAGGACGGCCATCAGGCTGTCGAGTTGTGCCTCTAGCTCTCGGATCCGCGCCTCGAGGCTGTCGACCCGTGCCTCCTGAGCCGAGAGGGTGGGAGGCGCGATACCGGCGAGGCTGAGGCTTATGAGCAGACAGATGCGAAGACGTTTCTTGTGCATTTCCTCTTTCCCGCGCTTGACTGGACATTCGCACTGCCACGACCGACGCAGCGGCTGACTGTAGCGGTGTGGCGGTGAGTACGGCGTGGGCGATCGGCGTCGGCCGATCTACGCGAGTGTCACGAAGCTTGGAGGGGCGCGGGCGAGGGTGAGCGGGATCTGGGCCTCGTAGTCGCAGCAGCTGACCATGGCCGGCACGGCGAACTCGGGCGGCGCGGACAACTCGACTTGCGGAGCCGGCGCCGCGTCCGACCAGGGCGTGCCGAAGACCAGGGCGCAGAGCCTCTCGTCATGGCCCTCGGCACACGACTCGCCGTGCTTCGTCTCGACGTGCGGCTGAGTGTGTGGGGCTGATCGTATGTCCAGCACGATCCGGGCCCCCACCACGGCCGGCAGGGCGATCGCCAAGACGAGTGCAACGGCGCGCCTCAAGAGTCCCATCACATTGGCACGCTACCCGCTGCCGGGACGGGTGTCAAGCTGCCGCCTTGGCGGTCGTCGAGCGGTCCTCGTATCTTTCGCCGCTGGAGCTGAGCCGAGCCACTCGGTGTATGGAGCTGCGCATGTCGGTCACCGCAACGCTGCTTGTTCTGTTGGACGAGTCGAGTGGAGCCGCCCCATTGGCGGCTGCCATCGGGTTCGCCATGCTCACGGCGCTGGGAATGCTCGTCGGCGTCTGGTTGGTTCGCCGGTTCGAGCCCTGGGCGATCAGGCACACCGCCGAGCTGATCGCTTTCGCAGCCGGCCTGCTCGTCTGTGGCGCGTTGCTGCACCTCCTGCCGCGTGCGGTGGAGCTCGTAGGCGCGGAGAAGGGTCTCGTATGGGCCCTCGTCGCGTTCATCCTCTTGTATCTCGTCGAGGCCCATTTCGTCCCGCACGTGCACGCACGCGGCGATGCGCCTCTCGATGAACACCATCACGACCACGCAGCCCTAGCCGTCGGGCCACTCGTAGTGATCGGCCTCGCGCTCCACTCGATCGTCGACGGCGTCTCGGTCGGCGCCGGCCTGACCGCCGGCGCGCTGCTGGGCTCCGTCACCGCAATGCTCGTCATTGCACACAAGCTGCCCGTTGGGATCGCTGCCATGTCCGCTCTCTACCACTCGGGCGTCC
Organism: Gemmatimonadales bacterium; assembly: GCA_050050535.1. Classification (GTDB taxonomy): domain Bacteria; phylum Gemmatimonadota; class Gemmatimonadetes; order Palauibacterales; family KS3-K002. The sequence goes on from JASFTY010000015.1 coordinate 4,970, forward strand.
CAGGGCAACGCGCCGCAATCGTTACCACCGCCCTCGCGATGGTCACGCCGCTCGCAGTGCTGGTCAGTTACTTCACCTTCAAAAGCATCTCCGACGAGTTGCTCGGAGTGCTCCTCTCAATGGCCGGCGGTTCCTTCCTCTACGTCGGCGCTGCAGACCTGCTGCCCGAAGGCCAGGCCCATGGCCGGCCCATCAACACCTTGATGTTCCTACTCGGCTCGCTCGTCATGATCGCTATCGGGTTTGCCGCGCACTGACCTTACTCTTCGGTATTTGTTCAATTGACGTTATTTCGGCCCCGCATTACTATGGGTCTAAGCGAGTGCAGGGCCGCAGCGACCCATTCTTGAGCCAACACGAGAATGTGCGGGCCTTGCTTCTTCGGCCGACGTCATGCCCGTACGGGAAGGCGGAACGTCGGAGGGAAGGCACCACCGGTTGCAGGAGGGCTTCAATTGAATGCCCTGCGGTCCGACCTTCGCTGTGTCGGCCTCCGGAGTATCGGGGGCCGACTTTTTTGTGCGGCGCCTTACGCCAACCACCGGTGTCGGCAGCCGCAACTGGCACTATCCCAAGCGAGGTGGTAAGTTAGGGCGACTTACCGCGCGCGATCCCTTAACTTGCCGGGTTCTGGCACCGTTTTCCCCGGCTGCCTGTGAGCTAGCTAACCTATGCCCATCGTCCGTGTGACACGGCGGCTCCACTTCAGCGCTGGCCACCGCCTGCACAACCCCAACCTATCGGACGAGGAGAACCGGGAGGTCTACGGTCTCTGCAACAACCCGAGCGGCCACGGCCACAACTACGGCCTCGAGGTGACGCTGAGAGGCGAGGTGGATCCGCGAACGGGCTACGTCTTCGACCTGAAGCGGCTGAAGCAGACGGTAGAAGAGGTGGTGCTCCGGGATGTTGATCACGCGAATCTGAACGTGGACGTTCCCTGGTTGGCAGGGGTGATTCCGACGGCGGAGAACATCGCGGTTGAGGTCTGGCAGCGACTGGCGGCTGTGTTGCCGGCTGGGATGTTGGAGCGAGTGGTGGTCTCGGAATCGGAGCGCAACCTGGTCGAGTATCGCGGGGAGTGAGGGTTGAGATGATGCCGCGCGAGACAGGTTCGGCGGTTGAGCGAGGTGCAGCGATCGAGCTTCGGGCGGGGAAGCACCGACTGCGTGAGCTGATCCGGGCGCAGCTGGAGCTGGTGGGCGAAGATCCGGAACGTGAGGGTCTGGTCGACACGCCGGTGCGGGTCGAGGCGGCTCTGTTGTGGCTCACGCGCGGCTACGAGATGAGTGTTGAGGAGGTCATCGGGGATGGGATCTTCGAGGCCGATCATGACGAGATGGTGATCGTCAAGGACATCGAGCTCTATTCGATGTGCGAGCACCATCTGCTGCCGTTCTACGGCAAGGCGCACATCGCCTACATACCCGACGGCAGGATCATCGGCTTCAGCAAGCTTCCGCGGATCGTCGAGGTCTTCGCCCGGCGCTTGCAGGTGCAGGAGCGGCTCACGGATCAGATAGCGCGGGCGATCCAGGACGCCGCCCAACCGAAGGGCGTCGGCGTCGTCGTCGAGGCCGCCCACCTCTGCATGATGATGCGCGGGGTAGAGAAGCAGAACTCGCGCACGATCACCAGCTCGGTGCAGGGGGTCTTTCGCAGGGACCAGCGGACAAGGGACGAGTTCCTGCGGCTCGTCGCTTCGCACTCCTTCCGTTCGTGACGAGGATGGGAGCTGAGCTGTCGGCGGCGAGGGTCGTGCTGACGGGGGCGACTGGCGGTATCGGTCGCGCCGTGGCGGAGCGCCTGGCCCAAGCCGGTGCGGAGATGTTGCTGATCGGCCGCAGGTCGAAGCCGCTGGAGGAGCTGGCAGCACGGCTCGACGCGCGCCCACTCGTCGGTGACGTCACCGAGCGGCGGTTCCTCGACGGGCTCGCCGACCGCCTGCAGGAACTCTGGGGCGCCGGACCGGATGTCCTGGTCAACAACGCGGGGTTCTTCGAGCTGGCGTCGTTCGGGGAAACCGGTAGCGAGATCTTCGAGCGGAGTCTGGCGGTCAATCTGCGTGCTCCGTTCGAGCTGATCCGCGCCTGCCTGCCGGGCATGCTCGCTCGCCGCTGTGGGCACATCGTCAACGTAGGGTCGGTGGCGGGGCGCAGAGCCTTTCCGGGTAACGCGGCCTACTCGGCCGCCAAGTTCGGACTGCGCGGCCTGCACGAGGTCTTGGTCGAGGAGTTGCGCGGCACGGGGCTGCGAACGACCTGGATCGAGCCGTCGGCGGTGAACACCCCGCTGTGGGATCGATTCGAGCCCGACAGGCGGTCGGATCTCCCCTCGCGGGCGGAGATGCTCGAGCCAGGTGCCGTCGCCGAGGCCGTATTCTTCGCCTTGGCACAACCTGAAGATGTCGCGGTGGAGGAAATAGTCATCAGAGCAAACCCCGCCGGACGCCGCGTCTGAGCAGCGACCGCCGGGTACGGGATGGGGTGGAGGCGCGAGCGGCGGCCTCCTGCGACCGGGTGAGCGGACTATGATTCATCAGCACTTGAAGAAGTTCAAGGGGATCAGCGCCAGCAAAGACGGGATCACGCGACTCGGCCTCAGCGATTGGGAGGAAAAGGCGCATGCGGCTGCCGCCGCGGCATTCTCGCGCTCCCGACGCGTCAAAACCGTTCGCGACCAGGCCGGCAACACGTTCCTCGTCAACGGTGACGGCCCGGGACCTTACGTGGTCATGGGGTCTCACCTCGACAGCGTTCCCAACGGGGGCTGGCTCGATGGTGCGCTGGGCGTCGCCGCCGCCTTGGTGGCGATGCAGAAGGTGCTGCAGAAGCACCGCAAAGCGCCGGTCGCCGTGGCGATCTGGGCCGACGAGGAAGGCTACCGGTTCGGGAATGGGCTGTGGGGCTCCCGTGCCTTCGCCGGCAAGGTCGCCGAGGACGAGCCGTTGCTGCGCGACCGAGACGGCGTGATGCTGGCCGAGGTTCTGGCGGAGCGCGGCTTGCAGAAGAAGCTGAGGCGTAGCCGCGAGACCGGCGAGCTGGTGCCGCGGTTCGTCTACAAGCCTCCGATCGAGATCGCGGCCTACGCCGAGGCCCATATCGAGCAGGGGCGACAGCTGATCGACGCCGGCAAGCGGATCGGGCTCGTCACGCACGTGTCCGGGATCAGGCGCTGGCGTCTGGAGAGCGTCGGCGAGACCAACCACGCGGGTACGACGCCGATGCGGGAGCGCCGCGACGCCCTGGTTCCCATCGCCGGTATGGTCGGTCGTCTCCCGCAGCTCGTGCGCGGCGTCAACAACGGGGTCATCACCTGCGGGGCGATGGGTGTGGAGCCCGGTGTTGCCAACGTTATCCCGAATCAGGCCTGGGCGATCGTCGAGCATCGCGGCCCGACCGAGCGGGATCAGGACGAGATCGCCCGCCGTCTCAAGGAGCTCGTCGCTACTACGGGTCCACGCGCGCCGGGTGTCGGTCTCGAGATGTTCCCTATCTCGAATGTGCGACCGATGCCGATGTCGGAAGAGGTAACCTCGCGCCTGGAGGAGATCTGCAAGAAGGCAGGCGTCGAATGGATGCGGATGGTCTCGATGGCGGCCCACGACGCCATGAGCATCGCCCACGTCGCGCCCACCGGCCTGTTCTTCATCCCCAGCCTGCGAGGGGTCAGCCACCGCCCGGACGAGGACTCGCGCAGGGAGGACATCAAACTGGCCAGCGACATCCTCATCCGCTGGGCATTGGCCGAAGTGCAGCGTGCGCTTTGAGCTGACCGACCTGCTCACTTGCCCGCGCTGCGGCCCCGCCTATGGCCTCGTGCTACTCGTGGAGCAGGTCGAGGCTCGCCGGGTCATCGCCGGTTGGCTGGGCTGCCCCAACTGCCGACACGACTTTCCCGTCGCCAACGGCGTGGCCGACCTGAGACGCGAGCCCGAGACGTCTGGAGAGCCGACCCCGGCGTTCGGTGACACTGAGCTCGCACTCAAGATCCTCGCGCTGAGCGGCATGGCGCAGGTACGGGACTACTTGCTGCTCGATGAGCGGCTGGCGCACGCGGCGGCCGCCGTTGCCGACCTGGCGCCCGAGCTGGAAGTGGTCGTCGCTCGCACCACACCAGATGACTCTAGCGAACGGCACGGTATCAGTCGCGTTCTCTCGGACGCGCGGTTCCCACTCGTCGAGTACAGGCTGCGCGGTGCAGCGATAGCGCCCGCCGGAGACCGCGAGCTCGTGGCGGCCGCGGCCCGGCACCTGAGTACGGGCGGCCGCCTGGTGCTGTTCGATGCAACCGACGCCGACCTCGATGAGGCCCAGCGTTCGGGTCTTACGGTCGTGGGAAGGAAAGGCGGCACGGCGGTGGCCGAGCGAGAGAGCGACCCCGTCGCCGTGCTGAAGTCCGGCAAGAAGAGTTGAGCCGACACGCCCCAAGCGTGCTCCGCATTGTCGCGTTGCGTCGCCGCTTGGCAGGCGCTACCATGTTTTGCGATGTGCGCAGTCATCTCCGAAGGAGGGTCCGATGAAACTGAATGCAAAGGCATTCGGCCTTGCGTGTGGCGTGATGTTGGGGTTGGCAGGCTTTCTGGCCACCCTGTTCTCGCTGTGGTTCGGTGCCGGTTACACGATCACGACCTTGGCGGCCGTGTACTTCGGGTACAGCTGGAGCTACGTCGGTGCGTTCCTCGCTCTCGTTTGGGGGCTCATCTACGGCTTCGTCGGTGGCTGGATCCTAGCGGTCGTCTACAACGCTACGGCCGGCAAGAGCACCGGCTGACCCGGCTTGCAGAGCCGCCACGGCGGCTCGGGATTCTAGAGCATGGGATGGTGGCCATTCTCGCGGCGTGGGAAAGGCCTCGGCGAGCCTCCCGACTACTACCGAGAAGGGCTGAAGCTCGCGGGGCAGGAGAAGTACCACGAAGCCCTCACTTCGTTTCGCCTGGCGCTACGCAAGCGCCCCGACGAGCCCGAGATAATGGAGCAAATGGCCGTCGTCTACACCCACATCGGGATGCCCGACGAAGCGCTGAAGTTCTATGAGCAGGCGGTCGCTACCGGGCGCCACTCGGCCGCCGCCCACTATGGCCTGGCGTTCATCCACCTGCACCGCGGCGACACAGCCGACGCCATCTATCATCTCAGGGCCTTCCTCAGGCAACCACCGGATGCCGAGGAAGCCGCAGCCCACGTCGAGCACGCGCGACGAACGCTTGCCGGGCTCGAGGTCGAGCGGCCCGTCCCCGATCCCGGCCCGGGCGGCGGAGAATAGTCATGCAAGGCGAATCCAGGTCGCCACTCCTGCGGATCGCCGGCGCTCCCGCCGACAGCCCCGAGGGCAACGTCGCCCAGTTGTTCCTCGAAGCGGTCGATTCGCATCGCAAGCCCAATGCTCTGAAGTACAAGCGGGCAGGTAGCTGGCAAGACATATCCCACCAGCAGGTCTATGACGACGCCAGGCGCGTGGCGTCGGGATTGGCGACTCTAGGGGTCGAGCCGGGCGATCGGGTGGCCATCGTGTCCGAAAATCGACCGGAGTGGCTGCTCACCGATTTCGGCTGCGTCATGAGCCGGACGATCAGTGTGCCGCTATATCCGAGCCTGCCCGTCGACCAGATCTGCTACATGCTTCGTGATAGCGAGGCGACGGCGGTATTCGTCTCGACTGAAGAACAGCTGGCGAAGGTGAGAGCGGCGAAGGCGGATGTGCCATCGTTGGAGCACATCATCGTCTACGATGAGAGTGTGGACCGCGCAGCGGGCATACGTACCTACAGCCAGCTGCTCGAGCTCGGCGATGGCGAGATCGGCAGCCTTCCCGACGATGAGTACCGCGCGCGCGCCCTGGCAACCGATCCCCACGACACGTTGACGGTGCTCTACACATCGGGTACAACGGGTCAGCCGAAGGGGGTCATGCTGACCCACAACAACTTGTTCTCCAACGTCCGGTCGACTCTGGCGGTGCTGGTGATCGACGCGACCGATACGTCGTTGAGCGCCCTGCCGCTCTGTCATGTCTTCGAACGCATGGCAGGTCACTACACGATGTTCGCCGCCGGTGCCACGATCGCCTACGCCGAGTCGTTCGCCACAGTGGGTGCCAACCTCCTCGAGGTCCAGCCTACGGTGATGTCGATGGTACCGCGCTTTTACGAGCGGACGTACGCACTGGTCGAGGAAGAGGCAAGGAAAGGTGGGCCGGCTCACGAGCGCATCCTCAGTTGGGCGATCGCGGTCGCCGGTGGACGCCTGGATCGGATGCTGGAGGGCAAGCGCGTCGGGCCGCTGCTCGCCCTGCAGTACGGCATGGCGGACCGACTGGTGTTCTCGAAGCTGCGCAAGCGCGTCGGCGGCCGCATCAGGTTCTTCGTCTCGGGCGGCGCACCCTTGAGCCCGAGCCTGGCTCGTTTCTTCCTCTCGGCCGGCCTGCCGATCGTCGAGGGGTACGGGCTGACGGAGACTTCGCCGGTGATCGCGCTCAACCGGCTGGAGCGAATAAGACCCGGGACGGTCGGCGAGCCGCTACCCGGTGTGGAGGTGGCGATCGCCGAGGACGGCGAGGTGCTGACCCGGGGGCCGCACGTGATGAAGGGCTACTACAAGCAGCCCGAGGCGACGGCTGCGGCGATCGATCCGGACGGCTGGTTTCACACGGGCGATATCGGGGAGCTGTCGGACACAGGTTTGCTGAAGATCACCGACCGAAAGAAGGATCTCATCGTCACCGCCGGTGGCAAGAACATCGCTCCTCAGCCCATCGAGAACCGCGTCAAGGCCAATCCCTACGTCAACCAGGTAGTCATGTTGGGCGACCGCCGCAGATTCCCCATCCTAGTGGTCGTCCCCGATTTCGACGCGCTCGAGAGTTGGACCAGCGCGCAGGGCTTCGAGTTCGACAGCCGTGAGGCCCTCGTCCGCGATCGGCGGGTCATCGACTTCATGGAGAGCGAGTTGCTCGGCTCGTTGGCCGATCTCGCCAGGTTCGAACGACCGAAGAAGATCGCGCTCCTGCCTCGCGAGCTGAGTATCGATGCCGGTGAGGTCACGCCGACCCTCAAGGTCAGGAGGCGGATCATCGAGGAGAGGTACTGGGAGCTCATCGAGCCGCTGTATGCCGAAGAGACCGGAGAACGATAGCCGGTGAGCGACCTGCCGCTGAGCGGCCGCCCACAACCGCCTCCAGTGGACAGCGAGTTGACGCCACCATAGATTGCTCACCAGGTAACAGGATCCCCCCGTCCCCCCACCGCGCCTTCCGGCGCCACGACCGGTACTGACCCTGTCTGAGCATGGCTGATCGGAACAAGTTCGCCATCTTCTTTGTAACAGCTCCCGACGGCCAGTGCGCCGAGGCGCTAGCCCGGAAGCTGCTGGAGGAGCGTCTGGTGGCCTGCGTCAACATCGTTCCGGGCCTGCGCTCCTTCTACTGGTGGGAAGGTGAAGTCGAGGCGTCTAACGAGGTGCTGATGCTCCTCAAGGCACGCCGTGCCGACATCGGTGCTGTGACGGAGCGTGTGCGCGGGCTGCACCCGTACGAGGTCCCTGAGGTCATTGCCGCCGACATCAGCGGCGGCCTGCAGGCGTACCTCGAGTGGTTGGGCGCCGAGACGGAGCGTGGCTGATGCCTGAGCCCGAGGCGACGCAGTCGAGCGGCGAAGCCCTCTATCGTCGGGCGAAGCAGCTGAGCAGGGACGGTGCCCTCGATGAGGCCGTCCGCGTCTACAGGGAGTTGCTCGCTCTCGACCCTGGGCACCTCAGGGCTCGCAACAACCTCGGGGTGCTGTACGACCGGCTGGGCGAGTACGAGCGCGCGCTGGCCGAGTATCGCGCGGCCGAGGAGCTGGATCCGGACGACGTGCGCCTGCAGTGCAACATCGCGGCCGTCCTGGCATCGCTCGGCAGGTACGGCGAGGCGGAGGCCACACTGGCCAAGGCGTTGCACAGCGATCCGCAGAACGCCGATGCGAGGGAGAATCTGGGCCTGGTCTACTTCAAGAAAGGGCTGTACGCGCAAGCGGCGGAAGAGCTGCGTAGCGCCGCGGAACTCGATCCCGACCGCGCCAGCGCCTACCTCTACCTGGGGGAGGCATTGAATCGTTTGGACCAGGTCGACGAGGCGATCGCGGCCCTCGAGCGCTCGGTCGAGCTCAAGCCGAGCCCGCGCGCCTACTACACGCTGGGCATCCTGCACGACAGGAAGAAGCAACCGTCATTGGCGCAGGCGATGTACCGTAGGGCGGAAGAGCTGGGGGGATGGTGAGCAGGCGACGCCCTCGTCAGCTGATCGGGGGCGCGATCCTCGTCGCATGGGTCGCCGTCCTCGCCTGGCACGTCCGGCGCGAGTACTTCCAGCCCATCGAGGTCCGCCTGGCCGAGGCCGCGGCCAACCTCATGCCCGCCGCCTCCTTCTACTCGATCAAGTTGGGAGGCGCTACGATCGGATATGCGTCCTCGAGGATCGACACGTTGACCGACGGGTTCGTGCTCGAAGACGCGATGCGGCTGCGGATAACAGCGCTCGGCAGCCAGGCGCCCGCCAGCGCCCGCACGGAGATCAGGCTGAATAGGACGCTCCAGCTCGAGGACTTCCGGTTCAACCTGCGTTCCGATTTCGGCGATTTCGCGGTCGCCGGCGCCATGATCGGCGACTCCTTGCTCGAACTCGAGATCGACGCCGGCGGTGATCGGCAGAACCTCGCCCTGCCGACCGACGGCCCCGTTGTCCTGCCCCAGGTCATGCCGATGCATTTCGCGCTCGGCGAGGATCCGCAGCCGGGCTCGAGGTACCGCTTCGATGTGTTCGATCCCAGCATAATGGAGCGCCAACGGGTGACGATCGAAGTCCTCGGCCAGGAAACCATGATCCTCCCCGACAGCGTCGAATATGATGGGTCGACCGGCGGCTATGTCGTGCAGACCGAGGACACCATCCCGACCTGGCACGTGCGTCAGGAATTCGGAGGCGTCGAGCTCGAGTCGTGGCTCGACCCGGACGGCATGGTCGTCAAAGCGACCAGCCCGATGGGGTATACCATAGAGCGAACGGCGTTCGAGTTCGCCTGGAACGCTTATCGCGAGCTCGAGCTGAGCGGCGATGTCCCAACAGCGCTCGAGCCGACGGACATCATAGAACAGACCGCGATCTCGGTCGGTGCACAGCTGCCGCACGGCGACCGCATAGCCGAGCTCACGGTACGGCTGGAGAACGTCGACCTCGAGGGCTTCGATCTGGAAGGCGAACGCCAGCGCCTGCATGGCGACACGTTGGTCGTCGAGGCGGAACTGATTCCCAACAGCGTGAGCTACCGGCTGCCGGCGCCGCGCGACGATTGGGGCGCCGAGCTCAGCGCGACGCCGCTCATCCAGGTCGATGACGCCGAGATCCGGCGCACGGTCGAGGCCGTGTTGGCGGGGGAGCGCGACCCGCTGCGCGCCGCGGAACGCCTGACGCGCTGGGTGTATGACAGTCTGGAGAAGGAGATCACGCTGAGCGTGCCCAGCGCCCGGCAAGTGCTGGAGATGCGGCGCGGGGACTGCAACGAGCACACCGTCCTCTACGTCGCCCTGGCGCGCTCGGCGGGACTCCCGGCACGATCCGCCGCTGGTCTCGTCTATGTGCGCGACCGGTTCTACTATCACGCCTGGCCGGAGGTCTGGCTGGATCGCTGGGTCCCGGTCGACCCGACGCTAGGCCAGTTCCCCGCCGACGCTTCTCACCTTCGCTTCGTGATAGGCGGTCTGGCTCGGCAGGTCGAGTTGGTGCGGCTGATCGGACTGCTGCAGCTGGACGTGGTGTCAGTGGAGGAAAGGTGATTCAGCTCAAAAACTTGACCAAGAAGTACGGGGACTTCGCCGCGTTGAAGAACCTCGACCTGACGATCCCGCACGGTGTCCTCTACGGGCTGCTGGGGCCGAACGGAGCGGGCAAGACGACAGCCCTCCGGATCATCGCCGGCATTCTCCAGCCGACCGAAGGGACGGTCCTCGTGGGCGGCTACGATGTCCAGCGCGAGCCCGAGCTCGCCAAGAGCCAGCTCGGATTCATCCCGGATCGACCCTTCATCTACGAAAAGCTCACCGGCAGTGAGTTCCTGAGGTTCGTGGCTGGCCTCTACGGCCAGAATGGGACCCAGGTGGAACGCAGGATCGACGAGCTGCTCAACGTTTGGGGACTCACCGCCTGGCGCGATGAGCTGCTCGAGGCATACAGCCACGGGATGCGGCAGAAGCTCATCATCTCCTCCGCGCTCATCCACCGGCCCGCTGTGATCGTCGTCGACGAGCCGCTCGTCGGCCTCGACCCCAAGGCGGCGCGACTGCTGAAGGACATCTTCCGTGGCTTCGTCGAGCGGGGTGGTACCGTCTTGATGTCGACCCATACGCTCGAGGTAGCCGAGGCACTCTGCGACCGCATAGCCATCATCCAGGACGGCCAGATCTGTGCCGAAGGGACGATGGACGATCTGCGCCGCGATGCCCAGGCCGGTGACGCCGGCCTCGAGGAGATCTTCCTCAAGCTCACCGGCGGCCACGAGGTCCAGGAACTGCTGGAGGTGCTGGACTCGTGAGTCCGAGGCCGGGCGGGTTCTGGCACATCCTGAGCCCGAAACGTCTCACGGCACGGCGACGCCTGAGGACCCAGGGTTCGGGCGGCGGCAAGACCGCGACCCTGGCCGTCGTCGGCGCCGCCTTCTGGCTCATAGCTTACGGCGTCATCTACCGCATCCTCCGCTACTTCCAGGGCGTCGAGGACATCGGCGACCTGCTGGCTGCCAAGCTGCTCGGGCTCATCCTGCTGACGTTCTTGGGCATCCTTCTCCTCTCCAACATTATCACGGCACTCTCGACATTCTTCCTCTCGAAGGATCTCGAGTTGCTGATGGCCGCGCCGTCTGAATGGGAGCAGCTGTACCTGACCAAGTTGGCCGAGACGACCATCCACTCGAGCTGGATGGTCGCCTTGATGTGCGTTCCGATTCTCTTCGCCTACGCCCGTGTCTATGGCGGCGGCCTCGCGCTCTCCTTGGTGTCACTCGCTTCCTTGATCCCGTTCTTCCTCGTCGTCGCAGCGGTCGGCTCGTTCGTGACTCTGGTCCTCGTCAGGGCGTTCCCGGCTCGCCGGGCCAAGAACATCTTCGGCGTGGTCACCGTCGCCGCCGCCGGCGGCGTGGTTCTGCTGATCAGACTCTTGCGGCCGGAGAGCCTGGCGCGGCCCGAGGGCTTCCGCAACCTGGGTGAGTTCATGGCCGTGCTCAGGGGCCCGACGTCGCCCTGGCTGCCCAGCGAGTGGGCTGCGCAAGCGATGATGGGTGTCATGAGGGATCGCTTCGACCCCTTCAGCCTCGTGCTGCTCTGGAGCACCGCCCTCGCCTTGATCGTCCTCGGCGCCACAATCCACCATCGCTTCTACGCGCAGGCGTTCACCCGCTCGCAGGAAGGTGCGCAGAAGCACACCGCCGGTCACCGGTTCGGCAGGAGGACCCGCTTCGTGTTCCAGCGGTTCGGGAGCAGCCGAGCCGAACTCATGCTGAAGGACATTCGCATCTTCTTCCGCGATACCACCCAGTGGTCGCAGCTCATTCTGCTAGCCGTGCTGGTCGTGGTCTACATCTACAATATCAGAGCGCTGCCTATCTACTCTGAGGGTGTGAGCTACTACTTCGCTCACATGGTCTCATACGTGAACCTAGGGCTGGCGGGCTTCGTTCTGTCCGCGGTCGCCGCTCGCTTCGTGTTGCCAGGTTTGAGCTTGGAAGGACGGACGCTCTGGCTGTTGCGATCCAGCCCGCTGAGAGCACGGGACCTGCTGTGGAGCAAGTACTGGGTGGGCACCGCGCCGCTGTTGCTGATGGCAATCGCACTCACCGTCGGCACGAACTTGCTGCTCAAGGTGAGTCCGGCCATGATGGCGCTGTCCGTAGTGACGATCACCGGCATCACTTTCGCGCTCGCCGCGATGGCATTGGCGTACGGCACTGTCTTTCCTCAGTTCGAGACCGAGAACATGGCTCAGATCCCTACTAGCATCGGCGGGCTTCTCTTCATGATGTCGTCGATCACGCTGGTAGCGGCGGTGCTGGTACTCGAGTCCTGGCCCGTCTTCACGATCTTTCGCCAGCGGATCCACGGGACGAGTCTGTCGGCGGACGCGATGCTGGTCTCGGTGGGGGGCGGCGTCGCGGCGCTGCTGATCTGTCTGCTGGGGACTTGGGTGCCGCTGAAGGTCGCGCTCAGGCGGATCGAGGCATTCGAAGCCTAGCGCCTGCTATACGTCTCCTCGCTCGAGAAGCCCTTCCACGCTGCGGCGCTCGCCCGTGAATTCGATCCACCCTCTCACCCAGTACAGCGCGTGGTATGGTTTGGGCCCCGTCTCCGCGGCCAGCTCGTTGAAGATCCGCTCCGCGGCTGTGAGCTCGCACCTGATGTCGGGCTCCGGAATCCGGAACCAGGTGCGGATGGGAACGTTGCGTCGCAGCTGCGAGGAGTTGGCGACCTCGACGGTTCGCGCCTCGAGTGCCGTCCAGCGCCGCGTCAGTCCGTCGGCATACATCCAGGCGTAGTCGTTGCCGAACAGCTCGGGGCTGCGCGTGTGGAAGAAGACGATGATCGCACCGTCCTCCGATCTGAGGATGACGCGCTCGTACGGTCCGAATCGGGCAGGCCGGCCGGGCTCGGGTACGGCGAAACGGTGCTGGACCGTGACACCGCTGACCTGGTTACCCCGGCGAGTCAGCGTCGCGCGGCGGACCTCGTGACGGGTCCCCGCTCGGTCCTCCCAACCATCGAGGTGTCCCTCCAGATCGAGCGTGTAATCGGTGGAGCCCCCGCGCAGCATGAGCACGTCGGTATCGCCGTCGGCATTGACCGCCAGTCGGACACCCTCGGCAGGGAACAGACGCCAGGGCGCCTGCGTCGGAGGGTCCTGGGACTCGGCCTCCAGAATGCTGCGCCAGCCGGAGCGGCTGAGCTCCCAACCGAGATAGCTGTGACTCAGCCCGCTCGACGTCGCCAGGTTGGCGAATTCGAGAGCTATTCCCCGCGTGGCGGTCCCCTCGAGCGGCAGGAACATCAGGCTCGTGGTGTACTCCATCGCCGTCACACTGGGTGTGCCCGAGAGGCTGCCGAGCGGGTCGACGGGTTCACTGCCCGGCGCCTCTGCGGCCGGTTCCGGGCGGCAGGCGGCGGCGCCGAGCAGGCAGACGATCGCAAGGAGGACACTCTTCTCCATGCGACAAAGCTAGTCCCGCCGGCCGCGTACGACCAGGTGCCTGTTGCGGCCTCGTGATGCTCACCTATCTTGGCTCGATCCCGACGGCGAGCAGTGAACACCCCTAACTCGGCTGCGGCGACGATGGCTTTTCTCGGCAAGATTCGGCGAATGAAGCTCCACACTCAGATTCTGCTCGGCCTCATCCTCGGGGCCGTCCTCGGACCCCTGCTCGGCGACGCGGCCACTGCGATCAAGCCGATCGGTGACGCATTCATCAACCTGCTGGTCATGATCGTCGTCCCTCTGGTCATGGCCTCGCTGATCGTGGGGACCGCCAGCCTGGGCGATCTGCGCAAGCTGGGCCGCATCGGAATCAAGACGGTGGGATTCTACCTGGTCGCCACGGCGCTCGCCGTTGCCCTCGGACTGCTCGCCGCGCAGTCGCTGAACCCGGGCACGGGGCTCGACGAGGATGTCAAGGCGCGCATGGTCGAGGATTACGCCGGTGTCACGGCGGAGCAGCTGGAGCGGGTGACGGAGAGGCCGTCGATATCCGACCTGCTGGTCAGGATCATCCCGAGGAACCCGTTCCAGGCGATGGCCGAGACGAACTTCCTGCAGATCATCTTCTTCGCGATCCTGTTCGGGATATCGCTGACCCTGCTGGCGGAGGAGCGTCGAAAACCGGTTCTCGATTTCCTGAACGGCGTCAACGATGCCATGATCGTGCTCGTCAA
>JASFTY010000016.1:0-18904 GCA_050050535.1 Gemmatimonadales bacterium
GGCCGCCGGCATGCTGTTCTACTTCCGGCGCAAGCGCTGGATCGGCTAGAGGAAGCACGCTCGACGCTCGGGCCGTACTGTTGGCTGATACCAGGGAGAGAGTGTCATGTCCAAGGCTTCGCGTAGGTACGGCGTTATCCTCGCAGCTGTCGCGCTGCTCGTCCCGACTTGCGCGCCGCAGGCCCAAGAGTGGGCCGGTCCGCTGGCGAGCATCACGGAGGCCGAGCTACGCGACCACATCCACTACCTGGCCTCCGACTTCCTCGAGGGGCGGGACACCGGGAGCGAAGGCTACATGCTGGCCGCGCACTACGGCGCCATCCTGTTCGGCGCCGCGGGGCTCGAGCCGCTGTTCACCGATTCGGCCGGCGCGCCCTCGTTCTTCCAGCCCGTCGCGTTCGAGAGCGCGAAGGTGGGCGGTGCCAGCGCGATGCGGGCCACGGTGGGCGGCGCGGCGAAGAGCTACAGTCTCGGCGAGGAGTTCCTGGCCCTGCAGATCCTCTCGGGCGGCGAGCTGCGGGTCGAGCAGACTCCGGTCTTTCTGGGTTACGGGATCGAGGCGCCCGACTACGGCTGGAACGACTACGAGGGACTCGACGTGTCGGGTAAGGTCGCGGTGATCGTGCCCGGCGCGCCGACACAGAGGGGCGAGCCGGTGTTGCCGGAAGAGCAGCACAGGATCTACAGCAGCCTATCGCGGAGCGCGAACGCGCGGATCATGTCCGCCGTGGAGCACGGGGTATCGGCACTCATCGTGGTGATCGATTCCGGGTCGACTTCGATCTGGGACGAGGTGGCGGCCATGATGGACCGGCCTTCGATGCGACCGATGCCGGCGGGCGTCGCGGGGCAAGGCGGCCCGGAGCCGCATCCCTGGATCGTCCTGATCAAGGCAGCGGACGCGGTGGACCTGCTGGCGGGGGCCGGGTACGACCCGGTGTCCGGCAGCGGCCCGTGCTCACCGGGCCCGCTCGACGGCGTCCGCATCGCGCTCGACCTGGGGCACGACGTGCGGCCGGCGTACTCGGCGCCCAACGTCGTCGCGCTACTCCCCGGGACGGACTCGGTGCTCAAGCATGAGTACATCGTGGTGACCGCCCACCTGGACCACGTGGGGATCCGGGACGGGCAGGTCTACAATGGCGCCGACGACAACGCCAGCGGCAGCGCCGCGGTGCTGGAGGCGGCGGAGGCCGCGGCCATGGCGCCGGCGAAGCGCTCGATCATCTTCGTCTTGCTGACCGCCGAGGAAAAGGGGCTGCTCGGCTCGATGTACTTCGCCGACTATCCGCCCGTCCCTATCGAGCAGATCGTCCTCAACATCAACCTCGACATGGTGGGCAGGAACTCGCCCGACTGGCCCGAGTCGCTGCTCGCCATGGGCTCGGAGAACCGGCGGCCCGAGTTGCTCGAGCTGATCAGGGAGGTCAACTCGCGGGTAGGGGCGAACCTCGATTGGCGGCTCAACGAGGGAAGCGACCCGTACGCCCACGTTCAGCGGAGCGACCAGCTGGCGTTCATGCAGAAGGGGATCCCGGCCATCCTGATCACCCGCGGGTTCATGGGCCCGGACTACCACCGGCCGTCCGACGACCCGGAGACGATCAACTACCCGAAGGTCCTGCAGGCGGCCCGGCTGGCCTACGCGCTGGCGCTGGAGGCCGCGAGCCGGGACGTCCTGTTCGAGAGAAACTAGCCGCCGGCTGACCGTTGGTCGGTGCACCGCGGCACGGGATGGTGCCGGTGGCGGCGATTGCGGGTCTCCCGGCCAGCGCCTCTATTGCTGTAGACCGAGCGATCCGCGTCCAGAGCCTGTCAACGGGAGACACGGATGGGAGGACGGCGAAGAAGCGGCCGCGCCGGCCGCCGGGGAGTCGGGCGCACGCTATTCCTCGTCGGCATCGCGACATTGATGGCGACGCCGGCACCGGCCCAGGTCCTGCCCTACTCGCCGGGCAGCTGGGATCACGGCGCTCTGGGGAACCATCGCGTCGTGGTCCGCGTCGCAGAGTCGGCGGACGCCGTGCGGGTTCGCATCCCCTGGCGCCGGCGCGACCTCCACCCCGAGCGTATCGAGACGATCGTCGTCGATGCGGCGCACGGTGAGCGGGTGCGCAACGTCGTACGGATCGCGATCGGGCGCGAGGCCGGCGAGTTCGCGTTCCAGCCCGCGGCGGGGCCGGGCGACTATTACTTCTACTACCTGCCGCACACCAGCACGGGCCGCAGCAACTACCCCACCGTAGAGTATCTCGCACCGGAAGCCACGGCGGACGCGGCATGGCTCAGCCGACATAAACTCGACGCCAGCGACATCGCCAGCGGCGCCTGGCGCGGCCTTCCCGAGGCGCGCGCCCTGCGGATCGAGTCGATAGACCAGCTGAACTCCTTCTTCCCGATGGAGGTGATCGCGACGGCGGCCGAGACAGAGGCGCTGCTGGCCGCGTATCCGGACGCCGGCTACCTACTCTTCACCGAGGACCGCCGCTTCCCGATCCGCATGGACCGGGACCTGCCCTACCGCTGGATCGAGCGCGGCGCGTTCGCCGAGCTGCACGGCTCGGCCCAGCGCGGCGAGTTCTACGCCTTTCAGATCGGGCTCTACGCCGTCGAGGACGTGGCCGACGTCGAAGTCGAGATCGGCGATCTCCGGCACGCGGCGAGCGACGCCGTTATTCCCGCCTCGGCGGTGAGCGCGTTCAACCTCGGGGGCGTCGACTCGAAGGGCCGCAGCTTCGCCATCCCGCTCTCGGTCGCGGCCGGGACGGTGCAGCCGCTGTGGTTCGGCGTCGCGGTCCCGGAGCGGGCGGTACCCGGTCGGTACCGCGGCGAGCTAAGTGTGACGGCCGCTGGGCTCGCGCGCCGCAGCGTGCGGGTCAGCCTCGAGGTGTCCGACCGCCTGATCGCCGCGCACGGCGATGACGAGCCCTGGCGGCACTCGCGTCTTCGCTGGCTCGACTCGCGCATCGCGATCGACGACGAGCTCGTCGAGCCGTTCACGCCGGTGACCGTCGATGGCGCGCGCGTCGGCGTGCTGGGCCGGACCGTCACGCTCGGCGACGACGGGCTGCCAAGCGCGATCGAGAGCTACTTCGCGCCCACGATGACTCATCTGCAAGAGGCGCCACGCGACGTGCTGGCGGGCCCGGTCGCGCTGGTCATCGAGGACGCGGCCGGCCGGCCGCTCGCCGTGCGGCACGGTCCGCTGCGCTTCGTGAAGCGGGTGCCGGGCCTCGCCGTGTGGGAGGCGCGCGGTGCGGCCGGCGCGCTCGAGCTGCGAACTCGCGGTGAGATGGAGTTCGACGGCAATATCGAGCTCACTGTGGCGATCACGGCGCGACGCGACGCGGCGCTCTCCGACATTCGCCTCGAGATCCCCATCGCCCGCGACGTGGCCGTCTACATGATGGGGATGGGCTACGCGGGCGGGTACCGCCCGCGGTCGTACGAGTGGCGCTGGCAGATCGAGCACAACCAGGACGGCGCCTGGATCGGCGACGTGAACGCCGGCCTCCAGTTCGGCCTGCGCGACGAGCGCTACGAGCGGCCGCTCAACACCAACTTCTATCTGTCGAAGCCGCTCATCATGCCGCGCTCGTGGGCGAACGACGGCAAAGGTGGCTGCCGCCTGGCGGAGGCCGGCGACGCGTTCCTCGTGCGCTGCTACAGCGGGGACCGCACGATGCGACAGGGCGAGACGCTGCGCTACGACTTCCGCCTGGCGCTCACCCCGTTCAAACCGCTCGACACCGACGCGCAGTGGCGGACCCGGTTCTTCCACCGCTATGCGCCGCTCGATTCGATCCGGGCGCTGGGCGCCAACACGGTGAACGTGCACCACGCGACCCCGATCAACCCGTACATCAACTACCCGTTCCTGACGCCCGATACGATGAAGGCCTACGTCGACGCCGCGCACGAGCGGGGGATGCGGGTCAAGATCTACTACACGGTGCGCGAGCTGACCAACCGGGCGCCGGAGCTGTTCGCGCTGTTCAGCCTCGGCCACGAGGTCCTGTCGTCCGGACCCGGCGGCGGGCCGCCGTGGCTGCAGGAACATCTCAACGGCGACTACATCGCGGGCTGGTACGTGCCGCGGCTCGAGGACGCCGCCGTCGTGAACAGCGGCGTCTCGCGCTGGCACAACTACTACCTCGAGGGACTCGATTGGCTGGCACGCAACATCGGGATCGACGGGCTTTACATCGATGACGTGGCCTTCGACCGGGTGACGATGAAGCGCGTGCGCAAGATCCTCGACCGCAACCGCCCGGACGCGCTCATCGACCTGCATTCCGCCAACCAGTTCAACGTGCGCGACGGGTTCGCGAACAGCGCCAACCTCTACCTCGAGCACTTCCCGTACATCGACCGGCTCTGGTTCGGCGAGTACTTCGACTACGACTCACCACCGGACTTCTGGCTGGTCGAGGTCTCCGGCATACCGTTCGGCCTGATGGGCGAAATGCTGCAGGACGGCGGCAACCCGTGGCGCGGCATGCTGTACGGAATGACCAACCGGCTGCCGTGGGCCGGCGACCCGTCGCCCTTGTGGCGCGCCTGGGACGAATTCGGGATCGCGGGCGCTAGGATGATCGGCTACTGGGTGCCGGACGCGCCGGTCCGCACCGGCAGGTCCGACGTGCTCGCCACCACCTACGCGCGGGATGGTCGGGCAATGGTCGCACTGGCCGGCTGGGCGGCCGAGCCCGTGACCGTGAGCCTCGAGGTCGACTGGGCGGCGCTCGGTATCGACCCGGCCCGCGCCAGCATCACGGCACCGGCGATCCGCGACTTCCAGGAGGCGCGCAGCTTCGAGGCGCCGGCGATACCCGTGCCGCCGGGCAAGGGGTGGCTGCTGATCCTGGAAGAGCGCGCGGGCTCGCGATGAGCCCGGCATGAGGACCGTCGAGCACTGGCTCGCGGACCCGGTCGTCCGCATCCTGTCCGAGTCGGCGATCGCCCCGCCCAGACTCTGGAGTTAGCCCAATGAGACTGTTTCGTCTTACAACGCTCCTAGTAGCCGCCCTCGCCAGCTTCGCCTGCAGCGATGCGTCCTGGCGCGATGTCGTGCCCGCCGATTGGCCGTACTCGCTCGATGCGGCGCCGGCGCGGGCCACGCACGGCATGGTCGTCAGCACCGATCGCTACGCCAGCGAGGTCGGCGTGGCCGTGCTGCGGTCGGGTGGCAACGCGATCGATGCCGCCGTCGCCACGGCGTTCGCCCTGGCCGTAGTGAACCCGGAGGCCGGCAACATCGGCGGCGGCGGATTCATGGTGATCCGACTGGCGGATGGGACCACTGCCGCGCTCGACTTCAGGGAGCGGGCGCCCGCCGCCGCCTCACACGACATGTACCTGGACGAGCACGGCGAGCTGACCGACGAATCGCGCGTCGGCCATCGCGCCGTCGGAGTGCCCGGCAGCGTGGCGGGTCTGTGGCAAGCGCACCAGCGATACGGGTCGCTACCGTGGCGCGACCTGGTCGAGCCGGCGATCGGGCTGGCGGACGGTTTCGAGGTCAGGGCGCGCCAGGCGCGGTCGCTGCGCCACTACGCCGAGCAGCTGGCCGAGTATCCGGCTACAGCCGAGATCTTTCTGCCGGGCGGCGCGCCGCCCGCCGTCGGCGACAGGCTGGTGCAAGCCGACCTCGCCGACACGCTGCGCCGCATCCAGGAGCTTGGACGCGACGGGTTCTACGGCGGCGTTACCGCTCGACTGATCGTCGCCGAGATGGAGCGGCACGGCGGACTGATCAGCGAGCGGGACCTGGCGTCGTACGATGCGGCCTGGCGCGAGCCGGTCGAGTTCGGCTATCGCGATCACACGGTCATCTCTATGCCGCCGACCTCGTCCGGCGGCCTGACCCTGGCAGCGATGGCGAAGATCCTCGAGGGCTACGAGTTGTCGGACATGGCGTGGCACTCGGCCCGGATGGTCCACCTACTGGCCGAGTCGTGGAAGCGCGCCTACGCCGATCGCAACGAGTACCTGGGCGATCCCGATTTCATCGACATCCCGGGTGAGCGGCTCACGTCCGTTGAGTACGGTGCCGAGCGGCGCGCCGGCATCGCGCCCAGGCGCGCGACGCCGTCCGCCGAGGTGGCGCCGGGCCTGGGACCCTACCCGGTGGAACAGCAGACGACCCATCTCTCGGCCGTCGACGCCGCCGGTAACGCGGTGTCGATGACCACGACGATCAACTCGTTCTACGGGATCAAGGCCGTGGTCGAAGGCGCCGGCTTCTTCCTCAACAACGAGATGGACGATTTCGCCGCGCAGCCCGGCACGCCCAACATGTTCGGCCTCGTACAGGGCGAAGCGAACGCCATCGCGCCCGGCAAGCGAATGTTGAGCGCCATGACCCCGACCATCGTGCTGCGCCCCGACGGTTCGCTGCTCCTGGTGGTCGGGTCGCCCGGCGGCGCCACGATCATCACAAACATGTTCCAGAACATCATGAACGTGGTCGACTACGGGATGGACCTGGTCGAGGCGGTCCACGCGCCGCGCCTCCATCACCAGCACCTGCCCGACCGCATCGACTACGAGCGGGGTGCGCTCGACTCGACGACGGTGGCCGCGCTGGAGGTGATGGGCCACACGCTGCGCGAGCGGCACGACGATGATTCGCTGTACCCGTACATCGGCGATGTCCAGGCGATCATGGTGCTGCCGGATGGGACGATCCTGGGAGTGTCGGACCCGAGAAGGGGCGGAGCCGCGGCGGTCTACTGAGTCGAGAACTCGCTGCCTACTCCGCACCCACCGGCTCGGCTTCGGCCGGTGGCGCGCCCAGCGCCTCAGCCTCCTCGGGCAGCTGGAGGTTGGTGATCTCGTCGGTCACCGCGAAGTCGTAGGCGGGGTACTCGTAGAGCGGCATTCGCGGCTCGGTCTGCCCCATCGAGTAGCCGTAGACGCTCTCGTACTCCGGCACGCTTTCGCCCATCTCATTCAGCTGCGTGAGGTATTCGCCGATCGACTTCGACTCGATGACGACCACCTTGCCCATCCGGTCGATGATCGGGCTGTGGGCACGCGTCCGGTCGTGGTCGAACTCGAGGACGCGGCGGCCGTAGCGCGTGATGCCGATGACGCGGAACGTGAGGCTCTTACCCACCGCCGGCAGGTTGAGGACGCTGCGATCGGTCGCCAGGAACGGCACACAGCATTTTCCACGCAGGTTGCTCACTTCGCGAACCAGTCGCTTGGGGTTCTCCGGCAGGGTCCGCACCGCCTCGAGATATCGCTCGGGGATCCGCCCGATGACCTTCTCCTCCAGCTCCTCCTGCACGACCCGGGCGATGGGCGTGTAGTTGAAGGCGTTCTCCCGGTAACCCTTGACCACGAACGTGTAGTACGGTAGCACGCCGATCTCGTTCAACACCTCGCGCAGCTTCGCCGTGTGTCCGCGCCGCGAGGCGGCGGCAGTGAGGACCAGCTGGTTCGTCACGATCCAACCGGCAGCGAGCAGCCGTGCGACGGCGTCCCGCGCCTCGGGCGTCACCTCCATCGGCGACTCGATGTGCGTCTGGATCACGAACTGCTTGACGCCGACCTTGGCCGCCTTCTCGCGGAACCGCGCCAGGATGTCGGCGAGCTCCGGCGTGATGCGCTGCGGCAGGTACACCGGCAACCGTGTGCCGAGCCGCACCCGCACGAGCTCGGCGTACTTGCGGTCGCGGCGCTTGTTGGCGTCGCGCTTCGCTTTCGCCGTCTGGTAGATCGCGTCGAGGATCCGCTCCAGGACGACGTCGGTGCTCATCAGCGCATCGCCGCCGGTGACGAGGATGTCCCGCAGCTGCGAGTCCTGCTCGAAGTACTGCATCAGCTCGTCCAGCTTCTGCTCCCACGTCTTCTTAGGCGCCAGCTCGTCGAGCTCGAAGTCCAGCTGGCCGTGCTGGAAGCCGTACATCCGCTGGCAGGAGGAGCAGAGGCCGCCGCAGGCGCGGCCCGTCGTGTCGGGGATCAGGATCGCGACGTCGGGATAGCGACGGTGCACGTTGTCGTACGGTGGCAGCAGCCAGCCGGCGGCGTTGGGCTTACCGGGCTCGATCTCGTCCTCTTTCTCCCAGGCGCGGATGTGCCCGAACTCCTCGACCAGCTGCTGCGAGTAGACCACGTAGTGACGGATCGCCAGGTCCGCGCCGATCGCGAAGTACGGCACCCGCACGTGCAGCAGCGATAGATAGTAGGGGTTCACGAAGAACGGGATGCCCGACTCCTTGGCCTGGTCGAGGATCCGCATCGCGTCCGGGTCCAACGAGTTGCCGAGCATCTCGTTGAGCAGCTCGGGCGATCGCACCGCGAACTTGAGGTGGAACTGCGGATCGTCCCACCACTCGAGCGCCCGCTCCAGCTTCTCCTCGCGCGAGAGGTCGGGATCGAGCTGGTACTTGGGGCTGCGGATCTCGCCGCGCTCCATCCGGTCGATGATGAGGTTGAGGATCCGGTCCCGGTTCTCCTCGCGCAGCGCGACGATGCGCGGGTCGAGCCCGGACGGGTAACGGTCCATCCAGCTCTCGACCTCCTCGCGGGTCGGGACGCGCAGAGTGCTGCGGCCGCTGAACTGGCGGAACAGGTGGAGCATGTCCTCGAAGAAGTCGGGCTTGGCGCCGCCGGTGCCGCGGTTGACGGCGAGCCAGAGCTGGCGGATGGGGGTGCTCACGGCGATGGCGCCGCGCAGGTTGAGGTCCTTGAACTGGCGGCCCGCGTGATCGACGTAGTCGAGCAGGCGGATGGCGGCGAAGTCGCTCCAGGAGAGCGCCTCGAAGGCTTCGCGGCCCATCGCGTCGCCTTCGTAGAACGCCAGGGCCGGAGGCCGCTGCCTCAGCTCCTCAAGCACCCACTCGCGGATCCCGATGCGCGCCTCGATCTCGTTCTTCGAGTTGCGCATGATCTCTTCCAGCTTCGGATTCTCCTTCAGCAGGGTCTTGAGAATCCGGTGGGACTTGACGGTGATCGCGATGCGATCCAGTTGCTCGATCGGGGTCATGACCATCTACTCCCGGCCGCCAGGTCACCGCACCCGACTTCGGCCCGGCGGCCACTGCCTGCGCACTAGCGGGACACTGCGAGGTGGGCCGTAACCTGTATTACGGAACGCCCTCGCCCCCGCGGGCGAGCGGCGGCGCCCGGCCCATTCTGAAAGTTAGAAGACGTCGCCCCGGCCGACCAGGGCGGTGGGAGTGCGACGCCCGGCGCTACCTCGGTCTGCCGCGCGGACCGCTCCAGCGGGGATAGCCCATCGAGTCTCGCAGCGTCAACACGGAGTCGCCCTTCTTGACCGTCGCCGCGATGAGGGCCGGCGCTCCCTCGTAGGTGATCCTGGAGCCGGTCACCTCTATCTGGTCGCCCGTGGCGATCTTGGGCGTCTGGGTATCGATGAACCACACCGGACCGAGGTGGACGGACAACCGCTCGCCGTCGGTCTCGACGGTCACGTGGATTCCGCAGTCGTAGCGGCCTCTCCCCGCGCAGACCTGGTCGACGGCCGCGACCTCACCTTGGATGGTCTCGACGGTCCGGACATTGTAATAGCGGCCATACTGGTTCGCGGTCCAACCGCGGCCCCTCTGGCCGCCTCGCTGAGCGAACGCGTCGGCGCTCGTCAGCAAAACCGCGACGGAGAGTGCTACCAGGACCGCTGCGTTTCTGCCGACATTCATGTTAGCCTCCAGGCGGTCGTCTTCTGGTATCTTAGCGAACGGTATCGCGATCTGACAACCGCGGCGCCGTGACTTGGCGGCCGGGCGCCGCTAGGAATCACCGGACTTGCCTGCCACGGCCCGCCGGGATCGCTCCGCCACGACGAGCGGAGCCGCGGTCCCCTCGCGTGGCGTGAGCGAGCTGTGGCAGGTGGCGCAGTCGCCGAGCGTCGGTCTGTCCTGGCGCTCGCCTTCCTCTTCGTGGCAGGTCACGCAGTTCGTGTGCATGGCCTCCATGTAGCTGACCGCCCAAGCTAGCTCCGCGCCCTCCTCGGCCTCGGCCCAGCCCCGGTCTTCCTCGTGGCACTCCAGGCAGGGCTTCGCCGTCGCCGCCGTCTTGGCCGCGCCACCAGTCCCGGTATGACAGACGGTGCAGGTCCGGTTCTCCGGTATCCAGCCGCCGAGCCCCTCCTCCTCCGCCACGACGCGACGGTGGTGTTCGTGCTCGAAGATGCGGGTCGGCTGAACGAGGCGTCCGTGGCAGCGTGAGCATGGGGTGGTCTCATCACCCGGCAGCGAGAGGTGGTGGCATTCCCCGCATGACGAGTCGCCGCCCAATCGCTCTCGATGCTCGGCGTGGGGAAACTCGGTGCGGACCCCGCTCTGGTTCCCGTCGATGAGCAGCGTCGTCCGGGTGACGTCGATCCCCGCGGCGGGCCGGACCCTGGCAGCGGTGTCGTCTCGGTAGGAGGGGTACATGACGGCCCAGGCGAAGGGGATCACGAGCACGGCGATCAGCGAGACCCGCTCCAGCCCCCCACGCAGCGCCGTCTCCCACACGCGGGAGAAGGAGTCGAAGGACGCGCAGGAGAGGCGAGCCGCCCGGCGGCGCTCCCTCCAACCCTCCTCGAATACGGGGAAGTTCTCCACGAAGGCCAGTAAGGCGAGTCCGGCGGCGGCTACGACGCCTAGAGACAGCGCCCACTCGGCCAAGGAGGGGAAGTAGACCGCACCGGCTTCCCGGAAGTAGCCGAAGATCCCGACGTCCACGCGGTTCAGCGCCAAACCCGCCGACGCCGAGAGCGCCGCATACCCCAGGGGTAGGGGCGCGCCCCGGGTGCCCGGTAGCCAGACGAGCAGAATGGGAATGACCGCCGTGAGGAGGATCTCGGCCGCGAACAGCCAGCTCTCCCAGGTGCCGGCCACCAGGGCCGCCCACGACCCGCTACGCCCCAGCTCGAAGAGCTGGAGCAGGAGGTAGACGCCGAGGATCCCGGTGGCGATCGATGCCAGCTCCGTGAGCATCGGCATGTCGCGGCCACCCGGCCGCGCGGCGGCCGCTCGCTCCTCACCCGGACGCAGCAGCAGCAGTTGGCGCTTCAGATGGCTGGGTCCGAGGACCGCGTCCGGGTCGTACAGATACGCGTGCAGGAAGCGGATCAGGACCACGAACATCATCCCGGCGCCCATGGCGGAGAGGATGAAGAGGAGCGGGAGCAGCGGCGTATACCAGAGCGGGTGGAGCCGCTGCGGCGTCACCAGGAACAGGGACCCCAGTGACGAGTGGTGCAAGGACGAGAGCGAGATGCCCACAACCACGACCGCGAACGCGATGCGGTGCAGGAAGCGGGTGACCTTCTCCGCCCTCAGCTTCTCGAACACGAGCGGCGCTAGCTCGATCGCCGTCACCGTGAAGTACAGCGTCACGCACCAGAAGACCTCGAACAGGAACGAATGCTCGTTCCAGAGGATGAACGGGTGCCAGAACCGATGGGGCAGCCCGATGTCGAACAACAGCGCCAGGCACGAGCAGCCGTACCCCAGAAAGGCCACCAAAATGGCCGGCTTCATCAGCGGCCGGAACCGCTCCAACTTCAACACGTACACCAGGAAGCCCACCGTGAAGCCGGCCGTCGAGATCGCCACCCCGGCGACCATGTTCAGGATCTTCCAGAGTCCCCAGGGAACGGCGTCCGTCAGGTTGGTCGTCGCGCCGAGTCCGTACCAGAGGCGGAATCCGCCCGCGACCAGGCCGGCGAAGGCCAGAACCCAGAGGACGTCCTTCAGGTTGCCGATCCGGTTCCTCATTCGCCCGCCTCCCGTCCCGAGTCCGCGTCCGTCGCTTCGCCGGCAGCCTCCGCCGCCACACGCATCCTGCGGCGAATCACCCAGTTGACGCCCAGCAGGACACCCATCACGCCGAGCCCGATCGCCGGTGTCTTCGCGATCAGCGGCTCGGTGAGACTCGGTATCGCATCCGTCTCGGGCTCCGGCCAACCGACCGCACCGAGGTCCACGTCCGAGATGTAGAGGACGCTGGTCCCCCCGAACTCGTGCTCGCCCCACACCCGGTTGAGATAGCGTCCGCCGCTCGACTCGATCAGCCGGTGCGCCTCGCCGAGCAGCCGCTCCCGCTCGCCGAAGCGCAGCGCTTCGTTGGGGCAGGCGTCGACGCAGGCCGGCACCTTCCCTTGCAGCTGGCGCTGGAAGCACATGTCGCACTTCCTCATGAACGGCGTGGGCTCGCTCCACTCGTAGCGCGGGATGTGGAAGGGGCAGGCCAACATGCAGTATCTGCAGCCGATGCACTTCGCCGGGTCGTAGACCACCGGACCTTCAGGCGTCTTGCTGATACCTCCCACCAGACAGGCCGAAACGCAGCTGGGCTCCAGACAGTGCATGCAGCTCAAGCGGGCGAATCGCCCTTCCGCCACCTTGGCAACGCTCAGCAGTCGGTTCGCCGAAAGGCCGTCCTTGGTCGTCGCCCGATCGAGCTGCGCCCGGATGGGGTCGCCCCCGTTCTGCTCGACGCAGGCGGCTACGCATCGCTCGCAGCCCGTACACTTCGTTACGTCAAAGAGAATCGCGTTCATGAGGCCCGCGCCTCCTCTCCGTACAGCGCTTCGGCCACCTTCTCGCCCGCACCCGGTCGAAGCTGCCAATGGACCGCGGAGATGCGGTCGAAGAAGAAGAGGACGACATGGGCGAGCTTGGTGAACGGCACGAGCACGAATAGCAGCTCGGCGCTCAGCAAGTGCGTCAGCATCACGGCGCTCCAGGGAAAAGGATTCACTCCCGGATGCGCGGCCACGTACCCCGACACGAAGGGCAGCAGGACCAGCACCAGGAGCAGGTAGTCCGAGGGCTGGCTCACCAACCGGTGCCGGGTCGTGAAGATGCGGTAGATCAGCAACAGCGACCCGCAGGCGATGGTCAGCAGGGTGAGAACGTCGGCCATCCCCTTACCGATCGAGGGCAGGCTGACGCCCAGAAACTCGTTCCACAGAGCGATATGCCCGACGAAGAAGACGGGGACGACGATGATACCGACGTGCATGAGGAAGGAAGCCGTCGAGAAGACCTTGGTTCCAGGCTCGATATGGCGAACCGGCACCAGCCAGCTCAGCGTCTCCTTGGCCATCTCGCTCCACGCCACTTCCTTCAACCGTCTGCCCTTCTTGACGGACAGGAGGTAGAACTGGAGCGCCACCTGGCGGGTCAGCCCCAGAACCATCACCAGGAAGCTGACGGCGAACAAAGGTCCCTTGGCGAATTCGATCCATGCATCCATCTGACTGGACCCCCGGACTTCGTGGCCGGTTTACCGCTAAAGGGCCAGGAGGGCCGCTTCCTCCTTTCGCTCGGCCGGCGATTTGCCGCCGGGAATCAGGATGGCCCGGAGGATGAGGTCGTGTAGACCCATCACCTCGCAGGGGAGCTCGTAGTGCTCGACCAGCTCCTTGAGCTGTTTCTTGCAGTTGGCGCACGGCGCCACGACGATCTCGGCCCCTGTCTTCTCGATCTGCTCGGCCTTCACCTTGCCGGCGATCTCCATTCGGTACTCGTGTATCTCATCGATCGAAACGAGGCCGCCACCACCGCCGCAGCAGAAGTTGTCCATCCCGCGCGGTGCCATGTCGACGAAGTTCGGGACGAAGCTCTGCAGGATCTTGCGCGGCTGCTCTACGATCCAGCCGGAGCGCGCGATGTTGCACGGGTCGTGATAGGTCACCCGCTCGGTGACGACCCCCGGATCCAGCGTGATCTTGCCTCGCTCCAGACAGTCGAGCGTGTACTCCATGAAGTTGAAGACGGGTGGCGCCCGCTTCCCCATGTATGTCGGGATGAAATCGTGCGCCGCCCGCGAGGCATGACCGCACTCGCCGATCAGGATGTTCCGGCCCTGCAGCCTCTCCACCTCGGAAACCAGCTGCTTGATGATGTTCTCCAGGTGCCAGTCGCTGTAGAACAGCCCGTAGTTGATCCCATCATAGTTGCAGAGCCCGATGGTCCACCTGTCCCAGTCGCCCGCCGCGTACAGGACCGCCGCATTCCCCATCAGCGTGTCCGGCTCCATGAGGTAGTCGCTCACCGCGCAGAAGAAGACGTAGTCCCTGCCCAGCTCGTCGGTGGGAAACTCCACCTCGATCCCCAGGCTCTCCTGCATCTCCTCCGCGAGAAAGGAAAGAACGTCGAGAAGACCCTTCTGCGTCACCTTCGACGTGTTGTGGGTCTCGCCGTGCAGCTGTTCGTCCACGCTGACCTGCAGCGCCTTGGGAGTGATCCCCACCAGACTGAGCAGATAGCGGCCGAGGCGCGTGATCAACCCGTGGTCGAAGCCCAACGGGCACGAGCGCGTGCAGCGCCGGCAGATGGTGCAGCGGTAGAACACGTCCGCCATCTCGTCGATCAGCTCCTCGGTCAGCTCGAACGGCGTCGAGAGGCGCGATTTCAGCCAGCCATCCAGCGTGAAATACCGCCGATAGGTGTCCAGAAGCAGGTTCGTGCGATAGCACGGGATATCCCGCGGATCGCCCGACGCCAGCAGAATCGGGCATGCCACCGCGCAGCGATTGCACTTCGCCGTGGAGCGACAGTAGCTGTCGAGCAGCGGCTTGTAGTCGGTGTACTCGAGAACCCAGGCGAACGCCTCGAGAAACCGGTCTACCAGGCTCTCGCCCGGGCGCTCCAACACATGGAACGGAAAGTCACGACGCCGCGGGAGCCGCTGCGGCGGTTTCTTCTCACTGGCGGCTGCAGATTCCATCGATTCGGACCCCTTTCGCTACACTCTCGCCTCGAAAGGGGGCAAGGGATATACCAGTCGCCGTCCGAGCGACCTGACCAACGCCGATTCGGGGCGCGCCGCTCACCCGGCCGACCGCGCAAGTCCTTATACCGTGCGGAAGAGGACGCCTCGCAGCGGCTCGCAGTGGCTCGGGGGCCGAGAGGCGACGAAGAGGGCTTGGGTGTCGCAGATGTTGCAACGCTATGTTTCGCTGCAACACCAACCGCGACAGTGTTCGGTCGGTTCAGCTCCGCCACCGCGGGTCGCGGATCTGCGTCCGGGATCGTGCGCCGCGCGCGCCGGCGTCTCAGGCGCGCGACCCGCGGCGGCAAGTCGTTGCGATTGAAGGTGTTTCATCTCGGGTCGCGGGATCGGCGGCGGCGTACAGCCGGTGCCCGGGCGAGGCTGTCGGTCGAAGGCGGAGCGGAGAAGGGTCCTGGCGCGGCGGGCATAGGTGTTGCACGATGGTTGCGTGAAGGAGGTGTTCCGAGGAGAACATGCGTTTTGGAATCCCTCTTCTGGCTGACCGGGTCGCTCCCCGGTGTACCTTCGCCGACGCGGTCCTCCTGGTGACGACCAAGCGGCGGCGGATCGAGGAACGGGTGACGGTTCCGCTGGAGGGTACGACCTGGGCGGACCTGGCGGCGGTGCTGGCCGAGCACGACGTGGAGACCCTGGTCTGTGGCGGCATCAGCCGTTCGACCCGCGAGTCGATCCGGGCGCGCGAGGTGGCGGTGATCGACAACGTGGCGGGGACGTCCGAAGAGGTGGTCGAGGCGCTGCGGCGCGGGCGAGTGGCGCCGGGGTTCGGGCTGGCTCGTGATATCGGGGAGGGGGGCGGGGGCGGAGCCGGCGGCGAGGAGCCCGCGGCCGGCGAAGTAGCCGGGTCGGCGCCGGTACCGCGTGACTGCCTCGAGTGCGAGGACCGGGTGTGCCTCGAGGGAGTCCCTTGCCCGCACCTCGTGCTGCCCGCCGTCGGAGAGCCGCGGCCGCAGACGCAGGAGATCCTGGAGGCCGCCTGGGATGTCGCGCTGGAGTCGGAGCGGGCCCTCTGTCGCTTGGCGGAGCTGGTCTACTTCGCCCTGGAGATGGGATACAAGCGGCTGGGCGTCGCCTTCTGCGAGGATCTGCGGGAACCGGCGTCCATCCTGACGCGGGTCCTGCGGCGCTTCTTCGAGGTGGTCCCGGTAGGCTGCCGACTCGGGGGCGACTCCATGGGACCGTGCAACCCCTCGGGCGTGGCGGTCTATCTGAACTCGAGAGATACCGACCTCAACGTTCTGGTCGGGTTCTGTGTCGGTGCGGATTGCGTGTTCAACGGTGAGAGCCGGGCGCCGGTGACGACCATCTTCGTGAAAGACAAGTCGCTGGCCAACAACCCGATCGGGGCCGTGTACTCTCACTACTATCTGACCGAGATCTGAGGGCGAGCGGTGGCGAGTCGCTCCCCACAACCGCGAGGAGTCGAACGATGGCCATTTCAACACTGAACGCAGTCGGGTTCTGCGCCCACTACTCGGAGCAAGGGAACTGGGCATTCGATTTCGCACTGGAGCTGTCCCGGTTGCACGACATTCGGCTGAACGTCTTCCACTTCCTGGCCGATCCCTACGACCCCGAGGACGTACCGCCCACCTATCTCTCGAAGGCGGAGCTCGATGCATGGGTCGTGGAACGTGAGCGGGAGCTGAGGATGTACTACGATGAGCGGGCGGGCGATTACCTGGAGGTCGGGTTCAGGCTCTGTGAGGACAATGAATGGCTGGAGCTCCACCGCTGTCTGGTGGACCGGGAGTTCCAGGTCCTGGTCCTAGCGCACCTCGGCCCGGACGCGAATTTCGCCGGGAGGCCGCTCGAGGAGTTCGCCGACAGCTTCATCTGCCCCGTCATCCTTGTGGGGCCCGATCGGCCCCGCCAGTTTAGGCTGAACAGTGCCGCGGCCCTGATCAGCGACAGGCTGGGGGTCCCCGAGGGTAGCTGGGAACGGATCGGTCTGGCGGCCCGCTGAGCGAGCGCGCCGCGGCCACCTGCAGGACGGGGGGACACGATTGAACGGTATGCACGATGTAAGCGAGCTGATCTTCCAGAGCATCAGCGACGGGGTCTTCACCGTCGATAAGAGCCGGATCATCACCTCGTTCAATCGGGCGGCGGAGGACATCACCGGCTTCAGGGCCGACGAGGCGGTGGGCCGGCAGTGCTTCGACATCTTCCGCACCGAGTTCTGCCATACTCGATGCCCGCTGAAGGAGACACTCCGGCACCTCGAGCCGGTGGAGAACGCCCGCGTATCGATCCTCACTAAAGAGGGTTGCGAGCTGCCGATCAGCGTGACGACCATGGTGCTTCGCGACGATGATGGGACGGTCCTGGGAGCGGTGGAGTTCTTCCGCGACCTCTCGGACCTGGAGGACCTGCACCGCCGCCTCGACGAACGGAAGGCGCTGGAAGACATCGTCAGCGTGAACCACGAGATGCACGAGCTGGTCCAACTGCTGCCGGACGTGGCGAAGTCGGAATGCAACGTCCTGATCCAGGGCCCCAGCGGGTCGGGCAAGGAGCTCATCGCTCAGGTCGTCCACAACCTGAGCCCCAGGAAGTACGGTCCCTACATCAAGATCAATTGCGGGGCGCTGCCGGCGACCCTTCTCGAGTCCGAGCTGTTCGGGTACGAGAAAGGCGCGTTCACCGACGCGAAACGGGATAAGCCGGGGAAGTTCTGTCTGGCGAACGGCGGGACCCTGCTACTGGACGAGATCAGCGAGATGGATCCCGCCCTGCAGGTCAAGCTGCTGCGAGTGCTGAATAACGGCGAGTACCAACCGCTGGGCTCCACCAAGACCTTCCACACCGATGCCCGGATCCTGGCCGCCACCAACGCCGATCTCCTGGAACGCATCGCCGAGGGCACGTTCAGGGAGGATCTCTACTTCAGGATCAACGTCGTCACTCTGCGCATCCCGCCGCTGCGCGAGCGGCCCGCCGACATCCCGCTGCTGGCCGAGCACTTCCTGAAGAAGTTCCGCGCCAAGACCCGGAAGCCGATCCGACGCGTGGCGCCCGAGGCGCTCGCCGCGCTGCGCCGCTACTCGTTCCCCGGCAACGTGCGGGAGCTGGAGAACGCCATCGAGCACGCCTTCGTCATGTGTCATGACGAGCAGATCGAGCTCCACCACCTGCCCGCCTCCATCACACGGGAGGCTACTGCGATCAACGGCGTGACACGCGAGAAGAAGAGCGAGCGGGAGGTCATACTGGAAGTGCTGGAGCGGCACAGCGGAAACCGTACGCGGGCCGCCGAGGAGCTGGGCATCCACCGCAGCACGCTCTGGCGCAAGGCGAAGAGTTACGGCCTCGAGTTCTCCCGCGACGGTTGAGCTGGGGCTGGGGCGGTTACGCTCGGCGCGCTGTCGACCGGGATCGATGCCCGCACCCCCCGGGCAACCGCGAAGTTTTCGCTAGGCACCGCCCGCCTCCGGCTCGAGCCCCTCGCGCACCAGGGGACGCAGCCGCTCGAGCAGTCGCAAGGCGGCTGCGACATCGGCAGCGGCCTGCGGCGGTCCCGTTCCGTATCTCAGCAGAAGGCTCACCAGGCCGTGCACGTAGGCCCAGAGATGGAACGCTACGAGATCCGGGTCGGCGCGGCGGATCGCGCCCGACTCGATCGCGTGAGTGACATTCTCGAGTAGCAGGCGATAGCCGCTTCCTTCCGGCGATTCCTCGAAGCTCTGCGGGCGCTCCATCTCCAGGCTGAATAGGACCTGGAAGTATTCCCGGTTCTCCAAGGCGAAGCGCAGATAAGCTTCGGCAAACGCATAGAGTCGGTCGCGCGAGCCCGGCGAAAACCGTTCGGCGGCGCCCTGAAGGTAGCTCTCCATTCGCTGGAACCCGGCGGCTACTACGGCACGCACCAGCGCTTCTTTGTTCTCGAAGTAGTGGTAGATCGCGGTCGCGCTCACTCCGACACGGCCGGCGACCGCCCGCATCGACAGGGCCCGCAGTCCTCCTTCGGCCAGCAGATCGCGGGCGATTTCGACGAGCGACTCCCGAGATACCATTCAGCCGGACTCCGCGCCGACCGGGACAGTAGTTCCCGCTTCTTTTCTCTGCCGGTAGGCGCTCATGGTAAAGCGATCCAGCTTGCTGTAGATGACCGGGATCAGGAAGAGCGTGAATACGGCGGCAACGA
>JASFTY010000017.1:0-18615 GCA_050050535.1 Gemmatimonadales bacterium
GACCGCAACACCATGCTGCCTGCAAAGCTCGGTAAGTCTCTCGTGGTCGATCGCAACCATGCCCTAAAGTGCCTCCGTGCGCGCCCGTTCGTCAATGGCGGCTACACGGACTCGCCGTCTAACTACTTCTTCACCTGCGAGCCATCCCAAACGGCGCTGCAACGCTCGCAGCCTAAAACCTGGCATTGTTCTTGGATCGAGCAGGCCATCAACAAACAAGATACTAGCCTTACCCCTCTTCTTTCCAGGGCATCTTCTCGAGGCAAAGGCTGCGAACTACGCAGCCTAATACGGATCGCTGGTTCCACAGGGTGGCTGCAATAGAACGCCCCCCGAACTCGTCCTCACAGCCCGTCGGCCGGACTCCGAACACCGAGCCCGCCCCGGTTCAGCACGTGCGTGTAGATCATTGTAACCTGCACGTTCTTATGGCCGAGTAGCTCCTGGACGGTTCGGATGTCGTAGCCGTCCTCTAGTAGGTGCGTCGCGAACGAGTGCCTGAAGGTGTGGCACGTCGCACGTTTGGTGATCCCTGCGCGGCGCACTGCTTCCTTGACCGCCCGCTGCACGGCGGTTTCGTGCAGATGGCGACGGTATCCCCGTCCAGTTCTGGGGTCAGTCCAGAGCCGTCCGGCCGGAAATACGAACTGCCAAGCCCACTCGCGGTTCGCCCGCGGGTACTTGCGCTCGAGGGCGTTGGGCAGTTCTACATAGCCCGCGCCGTTGGCGAGATCTCGCTGATGTCGCTCGCGCACTTCAGCCAGGTGGGCGGACAGCCTGTCCTTCACCGATGCGGGGAGTACGGTGATCCGGTCCTTCGCCCCCTTGCCCCTCCGCACACAGATCTCGCCCCGCTCCAAGTCTACGTCCTTGACCTGCAGGTTCAAGCATTCCATCAACCGCAGGCCCGAGCCGTAGAGCAACATCGCGACCAGTAACTTCGAGCCCTGCAGGTGCTCGAACACTGCTCTCACCTCCGAGCGTGTCAGCACCACCGGAAGCCGCCGCGGCGCCTTGGCCCGGACCACGCCGTCCACCCATCCCAGCTTCCGGCCCAGCACGACCTTATATAGGAAGATCAGCGCGCTCGCCGCCTGGCTTTGGGTCGAGGCGCTCACTTTCCCCACCTCCGCCAAATGCGTGAGGTACTGCTCGATCTCAGCCTCGCCCAGCTCTGCCGGATGCCGCATGCCGTGGAAGCGCACGAAGCGCTTGATCCACCCCACGTATGCTTCTTCCGTCCGCTCGCTTCGATGCCGCACCCGCAGCGCCCGACGCACCTGTATCAGCAGCTTGGGTGCCTGTTCCTGGTTCACTCGTGCGCGCGACCCGGGTCCTGGCTTGATCACGGCGCGAAGAGCTCGGCGAGCACGTCGAGGACCGATTCTCGGGCTCGCTTCGGCAGCGTGCCCAGCTTGCGGATCAGGCGCAGCGAGTCGACCGTACGGATCTGGTCCAGCACCACCTGCCCATCCTTCCCCTTGAAACGGCACCGGACACGAGTCGGATAAGAGCGACCGCGCATCGTCATCGGCGCGACGATCACCGTCCGGATGTGCCCGTTCATCTCGTCCGGCGAGATGACGACGCACGGTCCCGTCTTCTCGATCTCGCGTCCGACCGTAGGATCTAGATTGACCAGGAAGACGTCAAAGCGACGAGCTACCACTCCCACTCATCCTCGTCCCACGTCGTCGGAAGCGCTTCCGCGTCCACGAGCCGGTCATCCCTCTGCTCGGCCATCGCCGCGAACCTGGCTTCCCAGCCCTGGCGGGGCCGTTCGGCGGAGCTGACGATCAACCTGCCGTCCTCCACCTCCAGCTCGACTTCGCCGCTCAGCCCCGCCGCTTCCAGGATCGGCTTGGGGATGCGGATCCCACGCGAGTTACCGATACGCACCAGCCGGCTCCTCATAGTAATTACAATGTAATTACATCGGCCCCTCGCCGCAACGGACGGCAGCCGCTTCCGTCTGCGCCCGCCGCCACACCGGCAGCCGCCCCCCGGATGGATTTAGGCTGATGCCGTCAACCGATCGTCAACCGGGCCCTCCCGACGCTGCGATCGCCGTGTCGTCAACGCGGCGGCGCCCTCAGCTGATCGGATGGGTTCAAGCGATTGTTCGCCGCGGTGTGTATTCCCAGCGCGAAGCGGGCCAGATCCGCTGCGCTGGTCCAGAGTCCGGCGGCGGTGAGCTGCGGCTGGATGCGCCAACGGCTGGCCAGGTTTGCCGTTCCCGTGGTGCCCGACGGCGGCACGGGCCTCGAGGTCCGAAGGCCGCTTACGACACGTGGGCTGCGAGTCTGCTGATCTTGCGATCAGCGACCCTGGTCGTCGACCACGCGGCCACCGCCAGCAGGCCCCAAGGCCGTGGTTCCGATGGCGCCCGCCCTCGGCCTGATTCCGGCTTTGCTCGCGACTACGTGATGAGATACAACGCCCGCAGCGGATCGACGCGCACGGCACGGCGCGCCGGTATCAGGCTGGCCGCCAGGGCGACGAGTGACAGGAAGAGCGGCGCCGCCAAAAAAGTGGCCGGATCGAGGGCCGAGACCCCGAACAGGCTGCCCGCCATCAGCCGACCGATGCCGACGGCGAGTGCCAGGCCGAGAACGACGCCGAACACGACACGGCCCATCCCCTGACGGACGACCATGCCCAGCACTTCCCCGGCGGTGGCACCGAGCGCGATCCGCACGCCGATCTCGTGGCCCCGCTCGGCCGTCGCCTGCGACATGACGCCGTAGATGCCGACCGCGGCGAGCAGCAGCGCGGCGGCGGCGAACGTGCCGAGCAGGGTCGCCATGAACCGTCCGTCCGCTGTGGTGGCCCGGACGTACGCCGTCATCGTGTTGACCTCGGCGATCGGCTGCGCCGGATCGATGGCCAGCACCGCCCGGCGCACCGGCTCGATCAGCCGGACGGGGTCGCCGGCGGACTTGACCGCCAGGAAGTAAGCGAAGTCGTTGTCCTGCCAGTGGGGCATGTAGAACTGGGGGAGCGCCTCCTCGACCACGCCGTTCACCTTCACGTGCGCGACCACCCCCACGACCTCGCGCCAGGGGCTCTCGCTCGAGTAGTCGCCGAACTTGAGCCGCTTGCCGATGGGATCGTCGTTCGGCCAGTAGCGCTCGGCCAGCATCTCGTCGACTATGACCACAGGCGGAGCGTCCGCCGCATCGCTGCGCCTGAACTCCCGACCCCTGAGCAGCGGGATGCCCATCGTCGCGAAGTAGTCGGCCGACACCGAGCTCACCTCGGCAAAGGTGAACACTCCGGCCTCCTCCGGCGGCTCGCCTTCGACGTGGAAGGAGTTCTGCCAGCCGCCGGGCGCCACCGGCAACACATAGCTCGTCGCCGCCGACTGCACGCCGGGCATCGCCCGAACCCGGTCCAACAGCTCGTAGTAGAACGCCGTGCGCTGGCTCGCTTCGGAATAGCGGGCGGCCGGCAGGTTGATCTCGACCGACAGCACGTTCTCCGGGTCGAAGCCCGGACTCGCCCTCATCATCTCCCCGAAGCTGCGGACCGTGAGCCCGGCGGCGACCAGCAGCGCCACCGCCAGGCTGACCTCCGCCACCACGAGCGCGCTGCGCAGCCGGTTGCGCCCGACGCCGCCCGACGACCGGGCACCCTCCTTCAGATACTCCACCAGGTCGAGCCGCAATGAGCGCAGCGCCGGCGCCAGGCCGAACAGCAGACCGGTCAGTAGGGCGACCGCCAGCGTAACGGCCACCACCCGGGCATCGATGCCGACCTGGAAGACCGGCGCGAGCCGGTCGCCCCGCAGCGCCAGCAGCGCCCGTGTCGCACCGTGGGCCAATGCGATCCCCAGGAGGCCGCCCAGCACCCAGAGCGTCAGGCTCTCGGTCAGCAGCAGGCGGACGATGCGCGGCCCGTTGGCGCCCAAGCCCGTGCGAATGGCGATCTCGCGCTGGCGACCGGTGGCGCGCGCCAGGACCAGGTTGGCCACGTTGGTGCAGGCGATGATGAGCAGCAGACCCACGGCGAGTAGCAGCAGCATCATCGGCTGGCGGAAGGTGCGCGTCATCCGCTCGTGCAGCGAGGCCACGTGTACCCGACTGCCCTCGTTCGTTTCGGGGTACTCCGCCTCGAGCTCGACGGCCACACGTTCCATGTCGCCGCGAGCCTGCTCCAGCGTCACAGCCGGCGCCAGCCGCCCGATCACCGCGATACCCGGGTGGTTGCCGCGGTTGTCGATCCAGTTCTCGGCGAACCGCTCGATAGCCACGAAGACATCGATGCGCTCCAGGTCGCCCCGAACCGGAAACTCGAAGTCGCGCGGCATCACGCCGATCACAGTGAAGGGATTGCCGTCGAGTGTCAGCGCACGACCGAGGACCTCCGGGTCGCCGCCGAACCGTTCCTGCCAGAAGCCGTAGGTCAGTACCACGACCCGCTCGCCGCCCAGCTTGTCCTCCTCGGGCAGGAACGTGCGACCCAGTAGCGGCTGCGCCCGCAGGATCGGGAACATCGAGGCCGAGACGCGCACCACGTCGAGCTCCACCGGGTCGCCCATGCCAGTGAGATTGATGCTGCCGTCGTTGAACGCGGCCAGGTCCTCGAACACCCGGTTCCGCTCGCGCCAGTCGAGAAAGTTTGGATAGGTCACCATCGCGTTCTCGAACGACGCCAGCTTCTCCCACATGTAGACCAGCTCGCCGGACTCGGCATACGGAAGCGGCCTCAGCAGCACGCCGTTGATCAGGCTGAAGATCGTCGTCACCGACCCGATCCCCAGCGCCAGCGTCAACAGCGTCACCAGCGTGAAGCCGGGGCTCTTACGCAGCGCTCGCTGCGAGAAGCGCAGATCCCGCTCGAGATCGGCCAGCCACGCCCAGGCGCCGCCCCACGCTCGCCCCCTCACCTCGGCCCGTTCCAGCCAGCGCGCGCCGCCCGAGACCGTCCGCACCTCGCCACCGCGCACCACCTCCTCGGCCAGCGAGTCCCAGTCGCCCATCCCCTCTAACGCGTAGGCCTCCGCCTCCTCCTCCGACGCGCCGCGCTCCAGCGCCTCCAGGTACAGGTCCTCCAGCTCGCCCGCCAGCTCCTCGACGACCGACTCGTCGCTGGCACCCTTCGTCTCGGGCAACGGTAAACGCTCCCGGACATATCGCTTCCAGTCACGCATGGCTCAGTCCTATCACCTGGTTCACCGCCGCGGCGAACTCCAACCACGTCCGCTGCTCGGCGGCCAGCGCTTCCTCACCCTGCGACGTCAGGTGGTAATACCGCCGACGCCGCTGACCCGGCCGCTCCACCCAGCGGCCCTGCACCCAGCCCTTCCTCTGCATCCGGACGAGGATCGGATAGACCGACGAGACCCGGAACCGCAGCCGCCCGCCGGATCGCCGCTCGATCAGCTTGCCGATCTGGTAGCCGTGACGCGGCTGCTCGGCGAGGATCGATAGGATGAGCAGCTCGACGCTGCCCTTCTTGAGCTGGGAGCTGAACACGTTCGCCTCCTATACGTTTATAGCATATATCGCATCACAGTATATGGGCGCCGATACAGTGCGTCAACCCTCGCCCGCGCCCGGGGTACTGGCCCCGTGCATCGCTAGGGCTACTGCGCTACGCGCACCGTGAAGCGGACCGTATCGGTTCTGGCGTCGGCGAGCCGGACGTGCAGGTAATCGGCCAGGACGGCGATCACCACGTGCTCGCCGGGCTCGAGGCCTTCCAGCAGGTGCTCGGTCTGACCGCGACCCAGGTGCACGATGCCGGGGCCGTTCGGGATCGCTTCGCCGACCGGCGTCGGCTCCCGGTCGATGAACAGATGGAGGTGGCCGCTGTTCGGCTCATCGACGCCCGCCGGGCGGAGCGCGATGTGCTCGGCGGCTAGCTCGACCATCAGGTCGAGGCCGGTGACCTCATCGCCGTCTTGAGGCGCCACGATGACGGCCGCCGGCGCGCTCTCAGCCATCGCCGCCATCTCCGTCCCGCTCTCCGGCTCCGACTCCCGGCACCCGGCGCTCAACGTCGCGGCGAGCAGGACGACGCCCAGCGCGGCCTGCCAAAACAATCCACGAGCTGTCCTGTTCATTCTATCTCCCGGCTACAGTTATTGTTGTAGATGCGGAGGGCCCGCCCGGGTACTCTAGACACCCGGCGCGGGCCCGGCAACGGAACCGCAGGCAATCGGGTTACTTCTGGTTCGCCTCGACGGCGATCTCGACCTCGACGCCGGCGCCGACGACGGCGGTCATCGCCCAGTTCCCCGTGCCGACACCGTAGTCGCGGCGGTCGAGCTCGGTCGCGGCCTGGAAGCTGGCGATCTGCGTGGCACCGCCCAGCATCTGTTGCATCTCCTCCGGGACCTCCATCACGCCCAGCAGCGTGATGGGCAGCTCGATCTCGCGCGTCACGTCCTTGATCGTCAGCTCGCCGCGGGCGACCAGCCGATCGGCTGCGGTCCGGGCCACCGAGCTGCCCTTGAACGTGATGTACGGGTAGCGGTCGGCCTCGAACCAGTCGCCGGAGCGCAGGTGGTTGTCGCGTCGCTCGTTGCCGGTGTCCACGCTCGCCACGGCGATCCGCACCTCGACGCTGCTCCTCTCCGGCTCCTCCGGATCGAAGTCGAGATCGATCTCGAACTCCTCGAACCGCCCGGTCACCGGCGTAAAGAAATGCCTGACCGAGAAATTCACCTCGGTGTGAGGGGCGTCGACGTTCCAGGGCTCCGCCCCTAGATCGGCCGGCCGGCGACCGCCGCTGGCGGCCATCGTCACGGCGCCCAGTGCCAAGATCCCTGCAAAGATGACCGCTCTACTCATCACAACCTCCGTAGTCCTGAGTATCGTTTCCCGACTCTGCGCCCTACTGGGGGGGAGAACATTTGGAAACGGTCGAAGGTTCCGCTCACGCAGCAGCGCGCGCCACGCGGCAGCGCCACGCGCTGAGCCCCGAGCGATCGCGAGCGGAGGTACTAGTCGCCGGCGGGCGCCGGCGCCACGGCAGGTGCGGCGGCCCGAGCGGCGCCGCGCCGCTCGAACAGGTAGTACAGCACGGGGATGCTGGTGAGTACAAAGATGGTGCTGGCGATCAGTCCGCCGATCGTCGCCAGGGCCAGCGCGTTCCAGATCGTCGCGTCGATCGTCTCGCTAAACAGGATGAGCGGCAGCAGGCCCACCACCGTGGTCAGTGTCGTCATCAGGATGGGGCGGACCCGCTCGAGCGTGCCCTGGATGATCGCTTCCTTCAGCTCGCTCCCGGCGCGGCGGATCTCGTTGATATGGTAGACCACCAGTATCGCGTTGTTCACCACGATGCCCGCCATCATGATGACACCGATGTAGGCCGAGCGAGTGAACGATGCGTTCGTGTAGAAGAAGATCAGGAACACGCCGATCAGCGCCAGCGGCACGGTGAGCAGCACGACGAACGGCGCGCGTAGCGACTCGAACAGCGATGCCGTCACCAGATAGATGAGGACCACAGCGAAGGCGAGCACCATGTAGATCTGCCGCTGCTCCTCATCGGTCCAGAAGATGTCACGCTCTTTCTCGATCGAGTAGCCGGCGGGCAGCTGCGTCGCGTCGACCGCGACGTCGCGGATCTGGTCGCCAAGCTTGCGCGGCCCGCGGAATTCCCAGCCCACCAGCCGCTGATACTGCTGGTTCTCACGGACGATCCGGTTCAGCACTTCGCGGCGCCCGACCTGCGCCACGTCCGACAGACGGACGCGTTCGCCGGTCGCGGTGGGCACCAGCAGGTCTCGCAGGTCGGTGAAGTCGAAGCTCTGATAACCTTCGAGCTTGACCGAGTAGGTGATCTCTTCGCCGCCCACCTTGATGCGGTTGAGGCTCACCTGACCCTGCACGTTGCTCGACACGTAGCGCAGCAGCTCCTCGACCGAGAGCCCGTAGCCGGCGAGCCGCGGTCGGTCCACGCTGAGGAAGAACTCGAACGCCTTGTCGCTCCACCACCAGCTGCTGACGTTGGTGTCGACCTCGCGCACCCGGTTGAAGCGGCTCAGCCGCCGCGCCAGGTCTTCAGCGATCTCGCGGACGATCTCGTAGTTGTAGCCGAGCAGCTTGATCGTGTAGGTGGGCGGCGAGCCGCCGCCGCCGTAGAACGACGGCCCGAACCCGTAGACCCGCACCTCGGCGCCGGCGAACAGGTACGAGTAGGCCACCATCTGCTCTTTGATGGCGACCGGCACGTACGTGTTCTCCAACGAATCGGGGAAAGTGACCTCCATGTAGGCGCGTTCCGGCATCACGTTGGCGGTGAAGCGCTCGATCTCCGGGATCGTGCTCAACTTGTTCTCGAACTCGCGAACGAGCCGGTCGGTGCGCTGCAGCTCCGCGCCCCGCGGCATGTTGAAGATGATCTGGATGTACGTCTCCTGGCCCCAGCCGCGGCCCCAGATCGCGCCCTTCACCACGTGCTTGTCGAATAGCCGGTAGCTGCCGTAAAAGGCGCCGGCCGTCAGCAGGATGATGATGATCGGATGGTTCAGCGCGAACGACAGGATACCGCGGTAGAGCCGCACGTAGAACGGCGTTCGCTCACCCAGTCGCGTAAGCGGCCCCCGACCCGCCAGGGCGCGCGCCGCCAGGCCCGGCACGAAGCTGAAGGCCACGAACAGCGAGGCCAGTAGGCTGAAGCCGACCGCGTAGGCGAACGGCAGGTAGTACAGCCGCAGCTCGCCTTGCAGGTAGAGGAACGGCAGGAAGACGATCACCGTGGTCAAGGTGCCGGCCACGATCGGCAGCGCCACCTGTCGGGTCCCCTTGTCCGCCGCCTCGCGCGCCGCTTCACCGGCAGCGCGCCGACGCCGGTAGATGTTCTCCAGCACCACGATCGAGTTGTCGACCATCAAGCCGAAGCCCATCGCCAAGCCGGCCATCGTCAGCACGTTGAGACTGAACTTCCCGAAGTACAGCAGGTTGATCGCGATCAGCACCGAGAAGACGACGGTGGCGAAGACGATCCCGGCGGTGCGGAACGAGCCGAGGAAGAGCAGCAGGACCAGGAAGATGACGATCGCCGCGGCCAGCGCCCGCAGCCGCAAGTCGGTCAGCTGACGTTCGATCTCGCGGCTACCGTCGTACTCGAGTGTGAGGCGCGTGCCCGCCAGCAGCTCGCCGCGCAGCTCATCGACCTTCGCCTTCACCGCCTCGGCCACGCGCAGCGCGTTCGTGCCCACGCCACGGACCAGGGAGATCATGATCGCCGGCCGGCCGTCGATCCGGAAATACTGCGTCGGGTCGGCGGTGCTGTCGTGTATCCGGGCGATATCGGCGACGCGGATCACCTCGCCGGTGCCCAACGTATCGGGCACGACGATCAGCGACTCGAGCTCGGCTGCCGCCTCGACATCGTTGCGGATCGAGACCACCCATTCGGTGTTATCACGGCGCAGCTTGCCGGCGGTGCGGATCAGCTCGGCGGCGCCCAGCGCCTGGGCGACATCGTACGGCCGGACGCCGAAGGCCTCCATGCGGCCGCGGTCCAGCTCGATCCGGATCTCGCGGTCCTCGCCGCCCCAGACCGCCACCTCCTCGATCCCGTCCAGCGCCACGAGCTGCGGCCGCAACTCCTCCTCGGCGTACTTGCGCAGGTGCTCGAACGTGTAGCTGCCGGAGAACGTGTACCGCATGTCGACGCGCTCGCCCGTCTGGAACTCACGCGGGATATAAAGCGTGATCTGCGGCCGCACGTCGGGCGGCAGCTCCTCGCGGATCGCCTGGATCCGCTCGCCCAGCTCGAGCCGCGCGAAGTCCATATCGGTGCCGTGCGCGAACTCGACGGTGATGCTCGACTGCGCCTCGCTCGACTCCGACTCGATCTTGCGCACGCCGCGGACCTGCTGCGTCGCCGACTCGAGCGGCGCGGTCAGAAAAGCCTCGACCACCTCGGGCGAGGCGCCCGGCCAGCTCGTGTTGATGCTGAGCTGCGGGTACTCGACGTCGGGCAGCAGCTCGACCGGGATGTCGAGGAACGACGCGATGCCAACCACAGCGATCGCGATGTAGATCATCGCTATCGTGGTCGGCCGGTTGATCGACAACCGAATCACGAGGCCGTCTCCGCGCCCGCCCCCGCCCCCGCCCCCGCCAGGCCACGCAGGCTCTCGAGGCTGGCGTAGATAACGGGTACCACGATCAAGGTGAGCAGCGTCGCCGAGATCAGACCGCCGATCACCGCGACGGCCAGCGGCGCTCGCAGGTCCGCACCGGCGCCGATGCCCAGTGCCAGCGGCGTGAGGCCGAGGACCGTCGTCGCGGTGGTCATGATGATCGGACGCAGCCGCACACGGCCCGCTTCCAGGATCGCCTCGCGCAGCTTGTGCCCCTCGCGCCGGAACTGATTGATGAAGTCGACCTTGATGATCGCGTCGTTCACCACGATCCCCACCAGTATCACGAAGCCGATCAGGCTCATCACGTTCACGCCGTCACCGGCGATCATCAGCGCCGCCACCGCACCGATCGCCGCCAGCGGCACGGCCAGCATGATGGTGAACGGGTGGACGACCGACTCGAACTGGGCGGCGAGGATCATGAAGACCAGCGCCAGCGCGAGTCCGAAGGCGAGCGCCAGCGACCGGAACGACTCGCGCATCTCTTCGTTCACGCCGCCTACCTCGTAGCGCATGCGCGGCGGCACGTCGAGGTCCGTGAGCGCCGAACCGATGGCGGCGACGGCCGCGTCGAGGCCGCCGTCGGCCACGTCGGCATAGACCGGCACCACGCGGCCCTGCCCGTCGCGCAGCACCTCCACCGGCGCCAGCGTCTCGCGCCAAGTGATCAGCTCCCTCACCGGAACGCCGCTGATCTGGAACTCGAGCAGATTGTTGAACTCGCGGCGAATCTCCTCCGGCGGCCGCACGAGCACATCGATCCGGCGATCGAAGTCGACGAAGCGGGTCGCCACCAGGCCGCGCATGTACGCCTCGATGGCGTCGGCCACCTCGCGCACGGTGAGCCCGTGGCGGGCGACGCGCTCCCGCGCGATCTCGATCTCGACCTCCGGCTGGCCCCGTAGTAGCCCGATCCGCACACCGGTGAGCATGGGCAGCGCGGTCAGCCGGTCCTCGATCTCACGCGCCACAGCGAGCGCCGCCTCGAGATCTTCCCCTCGAATCCGCACCGCAACATCCGCCTCGCCGGCGCCGAGCACACGGCCCAGCTCGGTGGCGCGCCCCGTCTCGATCGTCAGCGCCTCGCCGCTCAGCAGGTCGCCGATGCCGGCGCGCAGCCGTCGCACGGCCGGCGCCGTCCGCTCACCCGCCTGGAGCCGGATGTCGAGGGCCGCCGTGTTCACACCCGTCGCCTCGCGCTCGGTCAACTCCGCCGCCTCGGCGCGTCCCACGCGTGCGAAGGCGGCATCGGTGGCCTCGTCCTCCAGCGCCACGGCCTCCAGCTGCCCGGCCACCTCATCGGTCGTCTCGAGCGGCGTGCCGAGCGGCAGCTCGATCCGCGCGCGGTACGAGCCCTCATCGACGCGCGGTAACAGATCGCGCGGCAGCCCGTAGCCGCCGAGCACGGCGAGTGCGAAGACCGCGGCCGCCATCGCCAGCGTGGCGCCGCGATGATC
Organism: Gemmatimonadales bacterium; assembly: GCA_050050535.1. Classification (GTDB taxonomy): domain Bacteria; phylum Gemmatimonadota; class Gemmatimonadetes; order Palauibacterales; family KS3-K002. The sequence goes on from JASFTY010000017.1 coordinate 11,569, forward strand.
GATGGCCCATTCGAGCAGCTGATGGTAGCGGTCAGCGAAGCGGTCGAACCAACGATCGAAGACCCGGAAGATCGGGCGGCTCAGCGCGGCCAGCGGCCTGGCGATAAGGCCGCCCCAGAACACGACGAGCGCTGCGGCGAGCGCGCAGCCCAGCCTGAAGACCGACCCGATCAGCAGGCCGAGCCAGCGCGTCACGATCGCCGGCCAGCGCCACCAGCCCACCCGGCCACCGTAGCGGGCCCGCGCCTCCTGCACGTAGCGACCGACAGGCGGGAAGAGGCGGCCGGGCTCGTAGCCGCCGGCCCGTGCCCTCGGATAGACGACCTCTCTCGCGCCCGTGCCCTCGCGCTCACCGTCCGACCCGCGGATGCGAGCCGCGATCATCGGCAGCAGTGTCAAGGCGACGAGCAGTGAGGCGAGCAGCGAGACCGCCACCGCGATCGACAGGTCCTTGAACAGCTCGCCCGCCACACCCTTCACATAGATGATCGGGCCGAACACGGCGATCGTCGTGAACGTCGAGGCGGTGATCGCCGCCTGCACCTCGCGCGCGCCCAGCCCGGCGGCCGCCGCCGCCGCCAGCCCGCGCTCCCGGTGCCGGAAGATGTTCTCGAGCACAACGATCGAGTTGTCGACCAGCATCCCGACCCCGAGCGCCAGGCCGCCCAGGCTCATGATGTTCAAGCTCACGCCGCTCAGGTAGAGCAGCCCGAACGTAAAGATCACGCTGATCGGGATCGACAGCGAGATCGCCACCGGGTAGCGCGCGTCGTGCAGGAACAGGAAGAGCACCAGGAAGGCGAGCACGGCACCGAACGCCAGAGCCTGCACGACGTTCGAGATCGCGTCGCGGATGAAGCCGGCCTGCGACGACGCGATCGCCAGCTCGACCGCCGGATACTCCAGCCGCAACTGGTCGAGCACCTCGTCGACCCGCTCGGCGACCTGCACCGTGTTCGAGCCCGCCTCCTTATATAGAAGCAGTCCCACCGACTCGTGGCCGTTGTAGCGCGCGATCGTCTCGCGGTCCGCGAACCCGTCCTCGACCGCGGCGACGTCGCGCAACAGCACGACCGAGCCATCGGCGCCGCGACCCACCACCGTCTCGCCGATCTCCGCCACCGTCTGGAACTCGCCCAGCGCGCGCAGCGAGTAGCGATAGCGGCCGCGCCGGATGTTACCGCCCGGCGCGCTGTAGTTCGCCGCGTCGAGCGCCAGCGAGACCTGGTCGATGCTCACGTCCAGCGCCTCCAGCCGACCGGGATTCACCTGCACGTGGATCTCACGCTCGAGACCGCCGGCCACCGCCGCCTGCGCGATGCCGTCCACCTGCTCGAGTCGCCGCTTGAAGACGTTCTCGGCGACCTCCTTCAGCTCCCAGAGGTCGCTCAGCTCCGAGGTGGCGGCCAGCGTCATGACCGGCTCGCTGGTGGGATCGGAGCGCAGGATCGTCGGGCGCTCCGCCCGTTCCGGCAGGCCGTAGCGCACGTTGTCGAGCCGCTCCCGCACGTTCAGCGTCGCGAACTCCATGTCGGTGCCCCAGAGGAACTGGAGGGTGACCTGCGACGCGCCTTCGCGGCTCACCGAGCTGACCGACTTGACGCCGGGTACCCGCGACACGGCGCTCTCGATCGGCTCGGTAATGAACCGCTCGACCTCCGAGGGGCCCGCCTCGGGGTACTGGGTCCAGACGGTCAGGGTGGGGAACGCGACGTCGGGCAGCAGATCCACGGGCAGGCGCCAGAAGGCGATGACACCCAGCATGACGATGGCGAGGAAGGCCATCGCGGTGGCGACGGGCCGACGGATCGAAAGGTCGGGTAGCGCCATCGGCGATTCGTTCTATTGCGGTACGACGATGGGACGGCCCACCGCGGCCTGCAGACGCGCCAGCGTCTTCATGAACTCGTAGCGCGCGTTGATCAGACCCTGCTCCGTCTGCGTCGCCTGCGAGGTCGCCTGCTGAAGCTCTATATATGAGGCGACGCCGATCCGGTAGCGCTCGGTGGTCAGCCGGACCGACTCCCGCGCCAGTGCCACGTTACGCTCCTGCAGCCGCACCGACTGGTAGCCGGTGACCAGCGCATCGTATTCGTTACGCACCTCCTTCTCCACGCTTAGCAGGCTCGCCTGCCTGTCGTGTCGCGCCTGCTGCAGCTGCGACGAGGCTCGCGCCGTTCGCACCTTCCGGTCGAAGCCGTTGAACAAGGGCCAGCTCAGGGTGAAGCTCCAGCTCTCGCCCGTGTTACGCGGGTCGAGTGTGAAGAGGTCGCCCTCGGCCCCAAGGTTCTCCGAGCGGCTCAGGCCGAGCGAGATGTCGAGGCTGGGCAGCCAGCTGCCGCGCGCCGACCAGAGGCTGCGGTTCCGGGCGTCCACGTCGGCGTCGCGACGCGCCAGCTCCGGGCTCGACTCGCGAGCCGCCCGCACCAGCTGGTCGGGGGACAATACGGTCGGGTCGAAGACGACCGCCGTGTCGCGCAACTCGTAGGTGATCTCCTCGCCCAGGCCGATCGTCGCCGAAAGCTCGCGCCGCGCCGCCTCGGCGTACTGCTCGCCGCGCAGCACCTCCAGCTCCTGTCGGCCGACCTCGATCTCCGCCTGTAGCACCGCCGCCTGATCCACCGCGGCGATCCGGAAACGCGCCCGCGTCAGCTCCAGGTCGCGGCGCCGCGCCTCCAGCAGCTCCCGCGCCAGTCGCGCCAGCTCCTGCTGTTTCAGCGCCTCGTAGAACTGGGTCTCCATCGTCGACTGCAGCTGGACGAGCCTGGCGATCGCCGCCAGATCGGCGGCCCGCGCCTCGGCGTTGGCGGCGCCGATGTCGAAGATGTTGCTGCCACCGTTGAAGACCCGCCAGTTGAAGCTCAAGCCTTGACTGGCGGACTTCGAGACGTCGGTGATCGGATCCTCCAGCTCCTGTACGACCCCCGTCGGATCCAGGTACGTCTTGGTGGTGAACTCGCTCTTCCTGAACGAGGCCGACAGCGAGGCGGAGGGGATGAGCGCGCCCCAGGCGCTCCAGACGCTTTGGCCGGCCGCGTCCGCCGAGGCCAGCGCCGACCGGTACTGCGGGCTGCTACCCTCGAGCAGTAGCCGCGCATCGGAGAGCGTCAAGACCGTATCGGTGGTCTGGCCGCTCAGCGGCCCGGCGCTGCAGGCCAGGGCGAGCAGCAGCGGCAGCGCCCGCTCAGCCCCGCGCCTCAGCCACATCCTCCACGATCCTGACGCGCGCGTCGTGTATGAGCGTGTAGTGCCCGTCGGTGAGCACCAGCTGGCCGGGCTCGAGCATCGTCGTACCTTCGCCCGGGACGATCTCGGTGTACTCCTCATTCTCGAGTCCCGTAGTCACATAGGTCCACTTCGCCAGTCCCTGCGATGAATCGCCTTCCGGCTCGAACAGGAAGACCAGCGTGCGATTGTCGCGCTCGAGAATCGACTCGCGCGGCACCATAGTCCGATTCGGGAATAGCCGTGCGGCGATCCTCACCCGCGCGTACATACCCGGCTTCACCGCGCCTTCCGGGTTCGGCAACATCACCGTCACCCGCGCCGTACGCGTCCGCGGGTCGACCACCGGGTTGATCGAGACGACCTGGCCGCCCAGCACGGTATCGGGAAAGGCGGAGAGCGTGACCCGCGCCTCACGGCCCTCCTCCAGATACGGGACCTCGGTCTCCAGCACCTGCACCTCGATCTTGATCCGGCTCAGATCGACGATCTCGACGATCGAGTCGCGCTGCGCCAACCGCTCACCCGGCACGATCGCCAGGTTCGCGACGGCGCCCGCGAACGGCGCCCGTACCGTGGCACGCTCGACGTTGAGCTCCGCCTCGCGTACACCGACCTCGGCGCCAGCCAGCCCGCTGCGGGCGCGCGCCAGGCGCCGGCGCTCGGCGCGCAGTTCCTCGTCCTCGATCTCGTCGTCGAACAGCGTCAGCTCGGCGAAACTGGCTTCCGCCGTCTCGAGCTGCGCGCGCGCCCGCTCCAACTCGAAGGCGAAGCGCTCCGGGTCGATACGCACCAGGACCTGGCCCTGCCGGACCCAGTCGCCCTCGTGGACGAGGACCTGGGTCACCGGGCCCTCGACCTCGGCGGCGAGCAGGGTGCGGGCGAAGGCCTGGGCCTGGCCGGCGGCGCTGACGCTCATCACCAGCGTGTCGCGCAGTACCGGCGCGGCGCCCACCGGGATGGCGATATCGGAGCGGAAGGCCTGCGCCGACTCCACCTCCTGCCCCTCGCCCTCTGCGGCGGCGGCGACGGTGCTGTCCTCCTCTTCGGCCTGCAGAGCACGGAGCCGTATGTAGATCCCGCCCAGGGCGCCCAGCAGGATGATCACGACGGAGGCGATGCCTAGTGTTCGGCGGCTGAATCCCATGATGCTCTAGTGTTGGCGTTATTGGGCCGGGTCGGGGCTCATATCCTAAGATTGACCTCCTAACCTTAGATGCGCTAGGCGGCCAATTCGTTTCAACAGTGTCCCGTACGAAACGGCCCTCAGCAGAGTGTCAGCGCGACTGCCGGCCTACCTCCAGTTACACGCCAGCGCGCGCGATATTCGCCTCGCCGCCCGCCGATCCCTTTGACAGCCGGCCGGCCCGCCCTATGATCCTGCCATGAAGGATGCCGTGAAATTGGCCAACTACAGGACCAAGACGGAGGCGGAAGCCGCCGCCGTCCTGTTGAAGAATGCGGGGATACCCTACCTGATCCAGTCGGCCGAGGGGATGCTGCACGGCCCGCTGTTCCCAGGCGCCACCATCTACATCGCGCCCGAGCTCCTGAACGAGGCCCGTGACGTGCTCGGTATCACGGGTGACGATGACGAGCAGCTCGAGTTCTAGTCGTCGAGCGTGTTCTAGGGAGCCGCACCGCCGGTACGCCACTCCGCCACATACAGAGCCGGGTCCACGTACTCGCCGTTCACCCACACCTCGAAATGCAGATGCGGACCCGTTGTCCGCCCAGTCGTGCCCTGGGTGCCCAGCACGTCACCCCGCGAAACGCGCTGACCTCCCTGCACGGCCAGGCTCCCGAGGTGCGAGTAGAACGTCTTGAGCCCACCGCCGTGGTCGAGCACGACGACCGTGCCATGATCAGCGCCCCCTGAATACTCCGCCGTCGCCACCTCGACCAGGCCGTCGCCCGCTGCGTGAACCTCCGCGTTCGCTCCCCCCACCAGGTCGATGCCACGGTGATGTGCTCCCTCGCCCGTGAACGGATTCCGCATCGGTCCCCAGCCGGCGCTGACGCGCGAGCCGGGCATCGGGTTGCCGAGCGTGACGGCCGCCTCCTGCGAAAGCACCCTCGGTCCTTCAACGTCCGCAGAGACGTCGCCACCGGCCCCGCCGGCCATCGGAAGAAGGAACACTCCGAGCGCGAACGCGGCGGGCATCGAGTACCCCAACCCGCTACCTCGAGCCGCCGCGGAACTTGTCCTCATGATCGACCTTATCCTCACCTGAAGCCTCTTCTTGCCGTTACTCAGCGCCGGCATCATCGGGCCCGCCTCCCTCGGAAGACCGAGCCGCGCCACCGCGACGATGCTGCGCCCGTATGTCGCGGGCGCCAGACCGCCGTGCGACAGCACCAGCGCGTCGCAGATACGCTCGCTCTCCTCGCGCATTCGAGCCGCCGCGAGCCAGGCCACCGGGTTGAAGAAATAGAGTGCCGAAACGATCAGCTGCAGCACGAGCTGTAGATCGTCCCAGCGCTTGATGTGCGCCATCTCGTGACCGATTACCGACTCTAATACGGCGTTGTCCTCGTGGCGCAGCACCGCCCGCGGTAGGTAGATCACCGGTCGCAGGCTGCCCCAGGTGAACGGCGTGCCCAGCTCGGCCGACGTCAACAGACGTACGGGCCGCCGCACGCCGAACCTCTGGCGCCACCCCTCGCTCGAGCCCCGCGCGCGACCATCACGAACCAGCTCCGCCCGCCGAATCGCCCCGGCGTAGCGACGGCGCCTCTTCACCAGCGCGGCCCCGACAGCCACAACACCCACCAGCCACAGTGCTGCGACCGGAAGCCCACTCGAGGACGATTCGCTCCCAGTAGCCGTCACCTGACCGCCTAGACCTTCTGCGCCGCTCACTCCCTGCAGCTCGGGCCATTCACCCAGCCACGACGACTCCGTCACCGCCGCTCGCGCCCTCTGCGAGACCATGCTCCCGATGCTGACCGGCGACGTCAGACCGACCGGGAGAACCAGCCGCAGCAGGACCAGCCCCCACAGCGCGTGCCGCAACGCCGGCGAGGCGCTCCGCAAAGCGCCCGTCAGGCCGAGCACGATGACGAAGAGCGCCACCGAGAACACTAGCTCCCAGCGGCCAACCCAGATCAGACGATCAGCCGCCTCCGAGGCCCCGCTCAACAGCTCGGCCCACACGGCTAGCCCTCCTCCTCCAGCAGGCGCTCCAGCTCGTTCACCTCCTCCCGACTCAGACCGTTCGCTTCCGCGAACAGCGAGACCACGGGCCCGTAGTCCATCTCCAGAACTCGCTCCGCCAGCTCCCGCACCACGCCCGCCAGTCCCGCCGGCCGCGAGATCCGCGCCTCGTACAGGTAGATCCCGTGAAAGCTCCGCCTCGCCAGCAGCCCCTTGCCCGCCATCCGGTCCAGCGTCGTCCGCGTGGTCGAATACGCCCAGCCCAGTGCCGCTGGCAGCCGGTCGTGGACCTCCCGCGCGCTCAGCTCCCCCTCCCGCCAGAGGACCTTGAGGACAGCCAGCTCCGATTTGGTCACTTCCGGAACCGCTCTCCTCGATCCGTTCACATCGAGCCTACCTGCAGGTTGATGGAGTAACAGATATACTACATTGTGGCGACAACACTATAACAACCCAGCCCCGCCCTGTCAACCCGGACCCCAGCCTGCCTATTCCCCGACGATCTGAACGAGCAGACGTCGCGACCGGCTGCGGTTGTCGAAGTCGCAGTAGGTGATCTGCTGCCAGGTGCCCAGCTGCAGCTCGCCGGCGACGACCGGGACGGTGAGCGAGGGGCCGAGGAGCGCCGCCCGCACGTGGGAGTGTCCGTTGCCGTCGCCCCAGCG
>JASFTY010000018.1:0-18348 GCA_050050535.1 Gemmatimonadales bacterium
CTCATTCACGAAGTCGAAGGTCGGGCGCAACACCAGTGGCCCCTGCACGCTCGGCATCCCGAGCACTTTCTCCTCCGCCTCGAAGGGTGCGACATCCCGCAGCCCCATCGATTGGATCGCCGTCTCCATGAGGTCGGGAACCGGCAGCCCCGTCGACTTCTGCATCCGCCGCAAGTAGAATCGGGCCGACTCGCGCAGCGCCGCAAACGGGATGACGCCGACGACCTCGGAGCCGGTGATCGCTATCCCCCGCTTGCGCGCTTCCTCACGCGCCGCCTCCAGGACCTCGTGCGGTGGGCTCACCTTGTAGTCGGTGAGGTTCATGCTGATCTGCGCCCGCTTGTAGTCGTCGATCACCCAACCGATCGCCTTGACGTTCGTGAACCGACCGTCGGTGAAGACCGGGCCGCTGGGGTTCTCGGGGTCGATCCCGAGGTCCTCGTAGCGCTGTCGGAGATCGCCGCCGTGCGCCTCGCGATAATGTTCGGCCAGAGCCTCGAACGACTCGCCGACGAAGTCACACGGACCACACGGATAGGTACCGTCCTCCGGAAAGCGAACGACCTCGCCCTTGTAGTAGAACGGCTCGGTGTTACCCCGGCGCTTCCACCGGCCCCGCTCGCGGAGCACGTAGGCGATCTCGTTGGCGTAGCGTCGGTCCGTCGTGTTGAGGTCTATGTTGTACGCGATCAAGAACTCGCGCGCCCCCACCGCGATGGCTCCGGCGGTCGGATTGAACTCCGCGGGACCGAAGTCGGGCTTCCATGCCGGGTCCTTCAGCTTCTCAGCCAGCCCCTCGTATTCGCCGGCCCGCACCTTCGCCAGGTTCCGGCGCTCGGGCACGCTGGCAGCATGCTCGTACAGATAGACCGGTATCCCGAGCTCCTCGCCGATACGACGTCCTACCGCCCGCGCGATCTCCGCGCAGTCCTCCATCGTCACCCCGGAGACCGGTACGAACGGGCACACGTCGGTCGCGCCGAAGCGCGGGTGCGCGCCCTGGTGCCGGCGCATGTCGATGACCTCGGAGGCGCGTTTGACGGCGCCGAACGCAGCCTCGGCTACACCTTCTGGTGGGCCGACGAACGTGACTACCGTGCGGTTGGTGTCGCGTCCCGGGTCCACGTCCAGCAACCGCACTCCCTGGACGCCCTCGAGGACGCCGGTGATCTCCCCTATCACCGCGTCGTTCCTACCCTCAGAGAAGTTGGGGACACACTCGACTATCTTCTCCATCATCGCTCCCGGATGCCTCAGTAACCCGCAGTTTTGCCGGATCTCCCGACTAGCGACCCGCGCCCGACCCTGTGCCGATGAGCCGCTCGACCTCACGCACCACGGTCTCGGGACTGAATGGCTTGCCGACGACTTGCGCCCGCAGCGACTGGACCGTCTCCAGCGTCTCGGCTGAGTGCTGTCCCGATAGCACGACCGCCGGGACATCGAGGAGCCTGGGGTCTTCCCGGAACTCGCGCAATACCTCGAGCCCGTCCTTGCCCGGCACCTCGATGTCGGTGAGCAGCAGGTCGGGCGCTCGCTGCCGCGCGAACTCCGCGCCGCGCGCCCCACTGGCAACCTCGACACAGGCGTAGCCCGCGCGCCTCAGGGCGCGGGCCACCGCCATGCGAACCGTCGGGTCGTCCTCGATCAGCAGCACAACCCGCCGCCGCCGACTCGAGACCAGGCGCGCGGCTTCAGCCACCAGGGCATCGGCGTCGCCGACCATCCAGCCGTCGGCGCCGTAGGCAATGGCCTGATTGAGATCACCGCCCGGGCCCGTCAGCAGTGCCGGGACGTCGACCCCGGCCGGCGCGCCCCTCAGCCGCTGCAGGAACTCCAGACCGTGCATATCCTCCAGCTCCAGGCCGGCGACGATGAGGTCCACGCTCTGCCTCGCTATCGTCTCCAGCGCCTCCTCACCGCGCGCCGCTTCCAACACCTCCCACCCCTCAGCCTCGAACTGCGCACGTGTCAGCCGCTTGAGGTCCCGATCCCTCTCCAGCAGCAGTGCCCTCTTCGGCCCGGCCCGTGTCCTCGCCGCCGCCTCCCCCGTACTCGGCTCACCGTAGGCCAGCCGCAATCGAACGAAGAACCTCGAGCCGATGCCTTCCTCGCTCTCCGCCCATACGTCGCCGCCGAACTGCTCGACGATCGCCCGACTGATGGCGAGCCCGAGGCCCGCGCCGCCGTGTAGGCGCGTCGCCGAAGGCTCCAGCTGGCGGAACCTCTCGAAGATGCCCTCCAGTTGATCCGCCGGTATGCCCGGCCCCTCATCGGTTATCCGCAGCACCGCCTGCTCGCCCTGCCGCCACCAACTCAGCCGCACACGGCCAGCGGCCGGTGAGAACTTGACCGCGTTCGACAGCAGGTTCACGATCACCTGTTGCAGCCGATCGGCGTCGGCTACGACTCGCGTCTCGGGATCCGACTCCTCCAGCTCGATCGTGACGCCCTGTTCCTCCGCGAACGCCTGCACCGCATCGATCGCTCTGGCCGCAGCCTCGTCCACCGCGATCGGCTCCAGCTTCGTCACAACACGGCCACTCTCGATCCGCGAGAGATCCAGCAGGTCGTCGACCAGGCGTATCAGACGATCGAGGTTACGCAGCGCGATCTCGAGCAGCTCCTGCGTCCCTTCAGACACGGCGCCCGCCGCCCCCCGTGTCAAGAGGTTGAGGGACGTCTTGACCGACGTCAGCGGCGTACGTAGCTCGTGACTCACCAGCGATACGAACTCGCTCTTGCTCGCCTCCGCCTCCGCCTCCGTCGTCACGTCGCGATAGACCACGATCTGTCCGAGCACTTCGTCTTCCGCCCCGCGCACAGTGGCCACCGTTCGCTGGCAGATCAGCCTGCGCGGAAACTCGAACTCCACCCTGTCGCGCAGTGGCGCGCCCCCACTCTGCAGCGCCGCGATCTGGGTCGTCAGCGCCTTAGGATCGGCAAACGAGCGCGCCAGAACGCTGTTCACCTGCTGCAGCGAGCCGCCGACGATGACCTCTTGCGGCAAACCGAGCAGTTCCGCCATCGCCCGATTGGCGTACGCCACCTGCTCGTCGCTGACCATCATGATCGCCGCGTCGCTGGCATCGATCAGCGCCTCGAGGCGCGAGCGCTCGGAGCGCACGCGCGTATGCTCGCGCTCGAGCGCCTCGCGCTGTGCCTGGATGGTCGCGAGCAACCTCGAGTAGTAGAGCGAGGTGGCAAGTTGGCGCCCTAGCAGGCTGGCCAACTCGAGATCGTCTTCGCTGAACGTCACCGATTCCTGAGCCCCGAAGTTCAGCGTACCGATGACCTCGTCACCGACATGAAGCGGCACGATCAGGGCAGCCACCTTCTTTTCGCCGCCCGTGCGGATCCCGTCCGTGCCGACGAACTCGTTCACCAGAATCGCCTCGCCCGTCCGGATCGCCTTGCCGGTCAGGCCCTGCTCGATCGGGAAGGTGCCCTCCTCCTTCACGAAGCCGCCCTGTGCCGCGTCGTACAGCGTGTGCAGGTAGTACGTCTCGCGGTCGTAGGCGACCAGCACGACGCTCGCTCGCCTGAACTCGAGCACCTGCTTGATCTTGAGAATCGCGGTCCGGAAGATCTCGTCGAGGTCGAACGTCGTGTTGATCAGCGAGGCCAGCTCCGCCACGACCTCGAGCCGCTCGGCCCACAGGCTGCGCGATTCCTGCTCAGCGCTCATCCGCCCGCGTCACCCTCCACCCGTTCCCCGTAGCTCTTTATCGCTTCCACCAACCGTTCCAGCTGCCGCAAGGCCGCATCGACCTCCGGCGGATCGAGCGCGCCGCCCTCGAACCAGCGCAGCCCCAGGTCCGTGAGAGCGGCCGCCGGCTCCACCAGCTCATCCGCCTCGAACGACGCCGCCGTCCCCTTGAGCGTGTGCGCGGTCCGGTAAAAGGCGTCCGCTGCCGCGCGATCGTAGCCGCCGGCGAGCCGCGCCAGCGCCGACCGCAGCGTCTCTACCCGGTCGGCCAGCCCCGCGCGGAACTCACGGTGGACCTCGGCCAGCAACTCGTCCGGGCTCTTCTCGGCGTCGGGACTCGAACTCATCTTCACGAAGCTCCGCCTCCGCACAGCCTGCGCAACTCTTCCGCCAGCCCATCCGGCTCGAACGGCTTGATCACGACGCCCGAGGCACCGACCGCCTCGACCCGTGCCTGGTCCAGCTCCTTGCGGGCTGTGAGAAACACCACCGGGATCGCGGCGGTGTCGGGATCCTCTTTCAGCCGCCGACAAACCTCGTAGCCATCCATCCCGGGCATCATGAGATCGACGATCGCCGCGTCCGGCTTGAGCTTCCGCACGATCTCGATCCCCTCGGCACCGTCCGCCGCCACCGCCACCTCCCACCCTGCCGTGAACTCCAGGGTGAGCTTCACCAACTTGCGAAGGTCGGGATCGTCGTCGACGAGGACGATGCGGAATCCGCTTTCCATGGGCACCCAACGGTTTGCGGCAGGCAGGAGAGGAGAGCTAGACTTGTAACATCAGCAACGTTGTGTAAATATTGCACCGATGATACCGAAAGTCTACATCCTCGACGACGATCTCACCTACGCCAAGCTGCTGGCCGCCAACCTCGGCAAGGCCGGCAGGTTCCGTAACGAGGTCTTCGACAACCACCAGGCGATGTTCGACCGCCGCGCCGAGGAGCCGCCCGACGCGGTGATCACCGACCTCGTCATGCCGGGAGTCAGCGGTATCGAAGTCACTCGCCGGCTGCGCCAGTCCGACCCGCACCTGCCGATCTTCGTGCTCACCGCACACGCCGATCTGGAGACCGCCATCGAAGCGCTCAAGGCCGGCGCCAACGAGTACCTGACGAAGCCGGTCAACATGGAGGAGCTGACCACACTACTCAATCGCGCGCTCGAGGACCGACCGCTGCGCGAGGAGGCAGCCTCGATCCAGAAGGTCCGGCAAGAGGAGTTCTCGCTGCGGGCTATCCTCGGCGAGCACGCGCTGATCGAGGAGGTGCGGGGCTTCGTCCGCCGCGTCGCCGAAATACCGCGCCCCACGGTGCTGCTGCTCGGCGAGAGCGGAACCGGCAAGAACCTGGTGGCTCGGACGATCCACTACTCGAGCCCGCACTCCGCCGGCCGCTTCGTCGAGATCAACTGCTCCGCCCTGCCCTCCCAGCTCCTCGAGGCCGAGCTGTTCGGCTATCAGAAGGGCGCCTTCACCGACGCTCGCGAGTCGAAACGTGGTCTCATCGAGGTCGCGGATACCGGGACCCTGTTCCTCGACGAGATCGGCGACCTGTCGAAGGAGTTGCAGGCTAAGCTGCTCAACTTCCTCGAGTCACGCCGCTTCCGCCGCCTGGGCGGCACCGAGGAGATCGAGGTCAGCCAGCGCATCATCACCGCCACGAACCGCGACCTCGAAGCATTGGTCAAGAAGGGCGAGTTCCGTACCGACCTCTACTACCGGATCAGCGTTGCCACTCACGAATTGCCCCCGCTCCGCGACATCAAGAGCGACCTGCCCCTGCTGGCCGAGCACTTCCGCGACATGTTCAACCGCGAGTTCCGCAAGCAGGTGGAAAGTATCAACCCCGACGCCCTCACGATCCTCGAGGCCTGGGAATGGCCTGGCAACGTGAGAGAGCTGAGAAACGTCATCGAGCGCGCCATGATCTTCGCCGATGGCCCCGAGCTCACGCCCGACGACCTTCCCGAGCTCGGCGCCCTCGACGTCGCTGAGCCGGATGATATCCACGCTGACGCCTTCCAGGTGCCCAGAGGACTCTCACTCGCCGATGCCGAAAAGGAGTACATCCGCCGCACCCTCGATGCCTGCGACGGCAGTATCCAGCGTGCCGCTGAGATGCTGGGCATATCCCGCAAGAATCTCTGGGAGAAACGCAAGAAGTACGGGCTGCTCGACCGCCAGTAGTCGCTACGTCAGTAGCCAGTCGTCAGCGCTCGCCGGCCTCGGGCTGCGACAGTAGTGGAACTTTCCCCACCTAAACCTATATATTCCGTAGTCCTACCCCGTCGTCCCGACGGCTCGCTTGACGGTCCCCTCTGTCCCAGAGCGCTCACGGCCTGAGACGCTCCTTCGGCACACCCCCGCCGTTACAGCTCTCGTTACCGTTCGGTAACAACGGCGACTTCCCAGGTATGCGCCCTGGACTGTAAGCCCCTGTTATCAAACGGATTAGCGAAGGCGGGCACCCGGCACGGCTCATGCCGCGATGGGCCGCGGCGAAGTGTGCGCCCACGCCGCGTGCCGGCTGGGCCAAACGTTGGTAAGACCCCACGGGTCAAGGGGTCAGAGGCGTCGGAATGGAGAATCGACCAGGATCAGATGGCGGCAGCGCCGCCAGCAGGGGCGACGGTAGCCCCCAGGGCGGGCGTGTGCCGCCGCGATCCGGCTCGCCCCCGCTCAATCGGAAGCGGATTGCCCTCGCCGTCGCCGTGGGCCTGTCCCTGTTCGTGCTGCCCGAGGCGGCACTCGGCCAGGGCTGGTACGGCCCCGAGTGGGGCTACCGCAAGAAGATCACGATCGACCACACGATGGTGGCTGGAGACCTCGGCGATTTTCCAGTTCTCCTCGGCTTCACCGATACCGATCTGCGTGACAAGGCCCGCAACGACGGCTGGGACATCCTCTTCACCAGCGATAACGGCACGACAAAGCTGGATCATGACTTCGAGGACTACGACGGCGCGACGGGCGCGATAATCGTCTGGGTGGAGGTGACGAACCTCTCGGGGAGCGTCGACACCGACATCTACATCTACTACGGCTACCCCACGGTCCCATCCAACCAGGAGAACGAGACCGGCACCTGGAGCAACGGCTACGAGGCCGTCTACCACCTGCACGACAACAGCTTCGCCGACGCTGCAGGCAACCACAACGCCACGAACAGCGGCTCGGCCAACGCGACCGGCATAGCCGGCGACGGACGCAACTTCGTCCGTAGCGAGGGCGATTACATCGACACGGGCTGGAACCCGAGCCTGACCGGCGACTTCACCTTAGAGGGCTGGTTCAGGGCGCTGGGCCAGTCGGGCAGCGGCGACGCCTGGGGCGTCGAGGACCGGGATGGCGGGGACAACTCGGAGATCCGCCTGGCCATCCGCGACACAGACACGAACAACGAGGCCGACTCCTACAACATCGAGATGCGGGCCGACGCAGGCGCCCCGATCATCTCAGCCTCAGGCGCGCTTCCCGGCGACCCGGACGACGGCCTCTGGCACCACATAGCGCTGGTCAGAGCGGGCTCGATCGGACGACTCTATTACGACGGCGCTTACATCGCGCTCACCGATAGCGCCCTGAACTCCGGTACGAGCAGCTACCCCGTCTCGCTCCTCATGGGCGCCCAGTGGGACACCCAGGCCGGTGCCCCCTACGGGGTCCGCAACGAGCTCAACGGAGACCTGGACGAGACTCGTGTCTCGACCGTCTTCCGAACCGAAGACTACTTCGCCACCCAGGTCGCCAACATCAACAACAGCGCGCCCGGCGGCTTCTACGACTTCACCGGCGGCGAAGAGACGCCTCCGTCCAGTGGCATTATCGGCCTCCTCGTTGCCGGTGGGACCCCGGAAGTGTTCGAGGACTCGATCAAAGCCTTCCTCGAGGCGCAGGGCCTGACCGTCATCTTCGGCGATGGCGGCTGGACGCTGGCCCAGGTCGAAAGTTTCGTCTCCGCCAACAACATCGACGGCCTTTTCCTCTCGCCGTCCAACGGCTCTTCCAGCGTCGATCCCAATCTGACCAACATCACCACCGGGCTCGTGATGTCGAACGTGGGCAACTGGGAGGACTTCGAGCTCGCGGGCCACGACTCCGAGGACGTGAGCGGCACCGGCAACATCGTCGACAACACCCACTTCATCACCCAGCCGTTCGCCACCGGCAACATCACTCTATTCTCGCCCAGCAGCCCGCTAGGCTGGGGCGACGGCGGCTTCGGCTCCGGCGCTGACGTCCTGATGGAGTACCCGGGTCAATCGGACCGCGGGTTGATCGTCGCCTACGAGACCGGCTCGACACTCGAGACCGGCTCAGCCGCCGATGGCCGTCGGGTCGGCTTCTTCCTCGAGTCGGAGGTCTGGGCGGACTACACCGAAGACACCAAGACCCTGATCTACCGCTCGCTGCTCTGGGCCGGTGGGCTCGCGGGCAGCGGCCCCACCTATGACGTCGATGTCACCCCCGACGGCGCGACCACAACCAAGCAGGCCGGCACCGACTACAGCCAGGACTTCACCGTCACCAACAACTCCAGCGTTTCCGAGGACTTCGACCTGCTGGCGTGGACGGACCCCGCGTCTTCGTTCATCACCGTCGACTCGATCACCTGGACGGGCAACACGGCCGCCGCTCCGGACAGCGGCCGCATCACGGGGCTTGCCTCGAGCGCCTCGGAGACGATCAGCGTCTGGTACACGGTGGCCAGCAGCACCGACGGCAACGTCGACACGCTCTACCTGAAAGCACGTTCGGTCACCAGCCCCACCGTCGCCGATTCAGGTTGGGTCGAAGTCGAGTTCGACGCCCCCGCGGTGCCGACGCCGCTCGGACAGTACTGGTTCAACGAGGCCGGTTCCGGTCAGGGGCCGCTTCAGATCGTCGATGCCCAGGCGAGCCCCGTCAACCTCGCCATAAACTACACCGCGCAGCTGCACTGGACGGGCTCGATACCGCATCGCGGGCTCGAGTCGGACGCCAACGGCCACGCCGGCCGCGCCTATGCAACGGCGGCGGGCACCAAATACTCGGCCAACCTCGACAACTCCACCCAAGCGACTTTCGTCGCCGTCGGACGCTACGTCAACACGGCGGGCCAGCAGCCCAACATGGTGGGCTTCGAGGGTGGGCTCTTCAACATCCCGGTGGTGATGATCATCACCAACCAGGCAGGAGGTGCCTTCGGCATTGGCCTCACCACCAAGTCGCAGATGGCGCTCGCAGTCGCCTGGCCCGGCA
The DNA here is from genome assembly GCA_050050535.1 of Gemmatimonadales bacterium. GTDB lineage: Bacteria > Gemmatimonadota > Gemmatimonadetes > Palauibacterales > KS3-K002. The sequence goes on from JASFTY010000018.1 coordinate 8,956, forward strand.
CCTGGAACGACGACCAGCGCTACGTCTACACATTCGTCTACGACTCGCAGCACGGCACCGCCAACCGCAGGATCAGGCTCTATGTCGACGGCGTCGACCAAGGGCCGGGGATCCTCATCGTCGGCAGCTGGCCCGCCCAGAATGAGGCGCTGAACTTCGCAGCCGGAGATCTGACCCTCCAGGTCCTGAACACTGAGAACGGCACGCTGGCCCTGGACGGCGCGGTCCACTACTACGCCGTCTACGACCAGATGCTCAGCGACGCCCAGATCGCCGCTAGCGCCACCAGTCTGCTCGCCGACGACGACAACCTCGGTGCACCGCTCAGCATCTCCTCGGCGTCGAACCAGACCTTCACGGTGGGTGACCCGGTGACCACCGCAGCCACCATCACCATCACCGACAACGCCCTGACCCCGACGATCACCGACGCCGACGACATCCGCATCCGCATCCCGTCCGGCTTCAACATGACCTGGGACAACAGTGTGGGCAGCGTCACCATCGGCGGTGCCGCGGCCTCCAAGGTCAGCGGCACCGTCCAGGCCTACGAGGACGGCGACAAGACGGTGGTGCTGAACGTCACCAGCGATTTCGCCGCCGGCGATCAGATCACCGTCGATGATCTCGCCTTCACCAGCTTCACCGCCGTCTCGGCCGCCGACAACCTGGAGCTCGAGGTCGAGAACGACGGCAACGCCCAGGCCTACGACGACAAGACCATCGAGATTCAACCAGCACCAGCGACCCTGCTGGGCCGCTACTGGTTCAACGAGGCGCCTTCGGGCCAGTCGCCTGACACCGTCTACGACGACCAGGCGAGCCCGGTGAACCTCGCCATCACCTACGACACCGGCGTGGAGTGGGTGGTGACCGACGGCCATCGCGGCCTCAACGGGCCGAACGGCACTCATGTGGGCGTGGCGCAAGGCGACGCCACCGGCACCAAGTACCAGACATCCCTGGACGGCGCGAGTCAGGCCTCGTTCACCGTCGTCACCGAGTGGACCAACAGCGGCGAAACCCAGGCGATCGCAGGCTTCTACACGAGCGCTGGGACCCGGGTGATGCACTTCGGGACGCTGTCGAACGGGGCCCTGGATGTTTGGATCCGCACCGAGTCGCAGAGCGATCTGCGCGTACGGTGGGGCGACACGGGTTGGGCCGACGGCACGCGGCGCGTGTTCCACCTGCTCTACGACTCCGACGACCCGACGCCCGAAAACCGGGTCCGCCTCTACGTGGATGGCGTTGATCAGGGTGCCGGCACACTCGGCAGCGGCAGCTGGCCGGCGAGTGGCGAAGCGTTGGACCTCAGCGGCTCGATCTCGATCGCCGCCCTCAACGAGGCCGGTGGCGTTCAAGACGCCACCCAGGGCACCGTCTTCTACTACGCCGTCTACGACGGCGCGCTCACCGGCAGCGAGATCTCGAGCGATGCCACCGCGCTGCTCGCCGACGACGACAACATCACACCGGCCGTCAGCGTTTCGCCCGACGGGCTGGGCGCGCCGGTGTTGCGGCAGCCGGGCACCGACTACAGCTACGACTTCACCGTCAAGAACACCTCCAGCGTACTCGACGATTACGACCTGCTGGCTAGCACCGACCCGACGTCGTCGTTCCTGAGCGTCGACTCGATCACCGGCACCGACGTCAGCCAGGGCGCCCAGCCCGACAGCGCCCGGGTCACCGGGATCGCCGCCGGTGACTCGGCGATCGTCAGCGTCTGGTACACGGTGGCCAGCGACACCGACGGCAACGTCGACAGCCTCTACCTCGCCGCACGCTCGGTGAGCGACACCTCGGCAAGCGACGACGGGTTCATCGAGGTCGAGTACGACGAACCGCCCCTCACACCGCTCGTCCGCTACTGGATCGACGAGGCGCCCAGCGGCCAGGGCGTCGCCCAGCTCATCGACTCCGAGGCGAGTCCGATCAACATGCCGTTGGGCTATGTGGGCTCCTCGCCCGTCTGGAACGGCGACCACGGCGGCTTCCGCAACCTCCGCTTCTACGGCACCGATGGCAGCGACACCGGCGGAGGGGTGGTCGATGTGAACGGCACCAAGCTCGATGCCCTGCACGGAGCGACTCGGGTGACGCTGGAAGTGAAGTACATGATGGACGGCGGCGGTACGTGCGGCGGCAACGACCCGCGAATTTTCGGGATTAGCGACGGCGATGTCAGCCTGAGCGGCTGGCTCGCCATCCGCGAGCGCAATCTCCGTGATGTCCTACAGGTGCAGTGGCAAGGCCAAGATCTCGGCATCTACGCCCTGGAGACCGGATGTCCCATCAGCAGCGCCTCCGTCGTTCACTGGGTTATCGATACGACCGAGCCCGTCGCCGCCGACCGCATCCGTGCCTACATCGACGGGGTCCAGGCCACCGTCACGGCGATAGACGGTAGCTCGCTACCCGCGCAGAACGAGACCGTCGACCTCGGCGCCGGCACGCGCCGCATGTTCGTCGGACGCGCCCACAGCGGCGTCCGTACCTTCCGGGGCCGCATCTGGTACGCCGCCATCTACCAGGGCGAAATGACCGGCGCGCAGATCACCTCGAACGCCAGCGCGCTCAACTCCAGCGACGACAACAACACCTACGCTGTGACCGTCACACCCGACGGCGCGACAGTCGTGCGCCAGACCGGTAGCTACAGCTTCGACTTCACGCTCAACAACGGATCCAGTGTCCTCGAGGACTTCGATCTGCTGGCCAGCACCGGTCCCGCCTCGTCCTTCATCACCATAGACTCGATCACAGGCGGCGGCGTGACCCAGGGCGCCACGCCGGACAGCGCCGAGATCAACGGCGTCGACGCCGGCGCCGACAGCAGCGTCACCGTCTGGTACAGCGTGGCCGCCAGCACCGACGGGCGCATCGACACGCTCTACCTGGCCGCCACGTCGGTCTCCGACACCGCGCAGTCCGACCTCGGTTGGCTCGAGATCGAATACGAGACGATCAGCGTCACCGTCGCGCCCGACGGCGTCGACACGCTGCAGGTGCTGCCAACGGGAAGCGCCGCCTCGTCATCTTACAAGTTCACCATCACCAACAACTCCGCGGTAAGCGAAACATTCGACCTGCTCGCTTTCCCGGGTGACACGCTCGATACGGTGCTCACAGTCGATTCCATTACCGGGCCCAACGTGAGCGGTGGCGCACCGGGCGACAGTGCGCGAACCGGCACCATAGCCGCGAGCGCCGACGACAGCGCCTTCGTCTGGTTCACCGTGGCCGTCGGCACTTCCGGCGCCCTCGACTCGCTTTATCTCATGGGCCGCTCGGTCAGCGAGCCGTCGGCAACCGATTCGGGATGGGTATTCATCGAGCTGCTTCAGCCGGATCTGACGACGTCCAAGTCCGTCAATCCGAACGGCACCCAACCGCCGGGTACCGATCTGACCTACACAGCCACCGTCACCAACAACGGCACCGCCGACGCCGTGAACGTGGTGACCGTAGACTCGCTGGCCGCGGAGGTCTACTTCCAGGTCGGTAGCGTCGTCACCAACCTGCCGACCGGCATGACCGACAATCTCGAGTACTACGACGGCTGCGGCAGCGACGGCTGGTCTTACGTACCCGTCTCCGGCGGCGGCGGAGCACCTGCCGGCTACGACGCCTGCGTCATCCGCATCCGCTGGACGCTCCTCGATGATCTGAGCTACGTCGCGCCCGACAACACCGCGGACCTGGAGTTCGTCGCTAGAATAAAATGATGCCTGCCGGGCTGCCCCGGCCCCCAGAGAAGAAACCGAGCATCCCGCCGCACCCCGCCGGTCAAACACCTCCCCCGAGCGAGACCCGATGAACGGACCTGTCACCGAAGTACCTGATGCGAACCGCCTGTCTCCCCCGCAGGCGTTACCGGCGTCGTTACTCGTCGGTAACCGCGCAGGGAAGACCAGCTTTGCTAGGGGACGGATCTGTCCCTGTAAGTCCATACAATACACAGTGTTAACCCAATCAACCGTACCCGGGCCACCAGGCATGGAGCCTGCTCTCCAATGGTCCGGCGTCCCCCGCCTGAACAGAGGAGAATTCCATGCTTCTCAGGTGCCCCCACTGCAAACGAGCTGGAGAACACGTCCGCAGCGACTTCTTCGGCGACTGGGTCGTCTGCTCGGTCTGCGAGCTGCCGTTCGCATGGCGCGAGGCCCGGACCGAGGACGATGCGGAACAGGCACGCACGAACGGAAACGGGCGAAGAGCCCTGGAGCGAGAGCCGTCTCGAACCCGCGACGAGAGGTAGGAAGCATGAACAAGTGGCTGCATGCCGCGACCCTGCTGGGGCTCGCGGTCCCGCTCATTGCATCACCGGTTTCGGCGCAAGAGACCGAATCGCTGGTGATCACGGCTGAGAACCTGATGGCCGGCGACGCACGCCATCAAGAGATTGCGAGCCAGGGTGGCGATCCCAGTACGGCGCTCCCCGGTGACGTCATTCTCTACCGGTTGACCTTCACCAACACCACGGACGTCCCGGTCCGCAACGTCGAGTTCAAGGACCCGCTCCCGGCGGGCCTCCACTATGTGATCGGTTCCGCGACCGCCGATCGGGACGCCGTGCTGATCAGCTACTCGATCGACGGCGGCCAGATCTTCTCGGCCGAGCCGCTGATCGAGGTGGTCGTCGACGGCGAGCGCGTGACCCGCCCCGCGCCGCCGGAGTTGTACACGCACATCCGCTGGCTGGTGACGGGCTGGGTGCAGCCCGGCGCTCAGGTCACAGCGGAGTTTCGCGCCCAGTTGCCCGCCGCTGGTGCGCCCGAGGAGCCCGGCGAGCCCAAGTGAGGCCCGGGCAAGAATCTTTCATTCGTAGCTTCAATCGGAGGTAGCCATGAGTAACAAGGCGTTACAGGCAGCCCGGGCCTTGATCTTGGTCGGGCTCGCCGGCGCCCTGGCCGTCACAACGGCCGAGGCGCAGACGCCGGAAGGGACCACCATCAGGAACATCGCGACCGCGACGTTCACCGACGCGAACAGCAACACGTACGCGGCGGTGGCGGACACGGTCGACATCACGGTGGGGTTCCAGGTCGGCATTTCAGTCACGCCCGATGGCGGCTCGCAGAATCCAGCGTCGCCGAGCACGGGCAACACGCTGACGTTCACCGTGCAGAACGTCGGCAACGGCGTCGATACCGTGCAGGTGGCCGAATCGATCACCGATCCCCAATCGGTCATCTCGGCTATCACCAACTACCGGTGGAACGCGACGGACTACGGCACGATCGCGGCTCTGAATACGGCGCTGGCCAGCTACGAGCTCACGATGGGTGCCACAACTACCATCGAGGTCACCTACAACGTGGCTGCCGATAAAGGTGGTGAGTCGGCGAACTACCAGCTGACCGCCACATCGGTACGCGACGGCGGTGAGTCGGATCCCGGTGACTACGACATCAACGCCGGCGAGACCTACGGCGTGACCGTCGTCGAGACCGCCACCGGCCAGGACACGGCCCAGGTCGACCGCCTGCCGAGTAACGGCACCAACTACACCGTCCAGTTCACAGTGACGAATGACGGCAACGGTAACGAGAACTTCGTCCTGCTGACGACCCAGAATCCGGGGACGGCTGTCAGCGTAGTGTCGATGACCGGGACCGGTGTCAGTCAGGGCGGTAACCCGGACAGCGCGATGGTCTCGAACCTCGGCCCCAGTTCGTCGGTCGACGTCACCGTGACCTACTCGGTGGCCGATGTGGCCGCCGGTACGGTGGATACGCTGATCTTCACGGCGTACCCGGAGAACGATCCGCCGACCACCGACGACGCCCGGCTGGAGGTACGGGTCGTGAAGCCGAGCTTGACGATCCTCAAGGAGGCGTACACCGACGCCGGGTTGACCACACTGGTCAGCGGCGACGTGCTACCGGGTCAATCGATCTGGTACAAGGTCACCGTCAGTAACGCGTCTGGCGCGACGGCCGATGCCGAGAGCATCGACATCGACGACGATCTGCCAACCGAGGTCACCTACGTCAATCACGGCGATGATGGCTCGCCCGGTTGGTCGATCAGTTACGCCGCCGGGCCGCCGGAACACATAGACGCGACGCTGACCACGCTCGCACCAGGAGCCTCAGCCTACTTCTGGATCGAGGTTACGATCAACTAGCGGCCCACTTGGGTTGGCATGAGGCTCCTCGGCGTATCGGCGGATAGAGGGCGCAGGCCCCGTGGTGATCGCAAGGTCGCCTGGGCGTTCTGCGCCCTCTGCTGTCTCATCCTGGCGCCCGAACTGTGGGCGCGTGGCACGCCGGCGGGCACGCAAATCCAAAACCAGGCAGTAGTTACCTATCAAGACTCCAACGGAATCACCTACAACGTGTCCTCCAATACGCTGACGCTCACCGTCGGACAGGTGGCGGGTGTCGACCTCGAGCCACCGCGCAACAGCGTGGCCGATCCGGGGGTCACGGTTATCTTCAGCCACACGCTAGCGAACATCGGCAACGGAACCGACAGCTTCGCCTTGAGCGCCGTCTCACAGGCGGGCTGGCCGACCCGTATCTATCTGGACGCGAACCGAGACGGCACGTTGGACGCCGGTGACTCGCAGATCAGCGGTCCCGTCTCCCTGGCGGCCGACGACACGGCATACATACTCGTTGCGGTGGATGTACCAGGCTCGGCGACGGTCCGCGGTACGACCGATCTCGTCGACGTACAGGCCACCAGTCAGTTCGACGGCGCCGCGAGCGATGCGCTGCAGGACGTCATCGACGTCCCGAGCGTCGGAATCACAGCGAGCCTCACGAAGATCGTCGATCTCGGCAGTGCGATGATCGGCGACGTACTCACCTACACGATCAACTACAGCGGCAGTGGCCCGAACACTGCCACGAACTTCCAGACCTTCGATCCGATCCCGCTGGGCACGACTTACCTGCCCGGCACGATGCAGTGGAATGGCGCGCCGCTGACCGACACGGGCGGCGACGATGAAGGCTACTACGACGGTGTAGCCAATCGGGTCGTATTCCAGCTCGCCACCATCGCCGGTGGCGATGCCGGCACGTTCTCATTCCAGGTCCGCGTCGACGGGCCGAACGATGTGACGAACGTGGCCGCCGCGACCTACGAGACGATCGCGGGAACCGACTCAGTCACATCCAACACCGTGGCAACGACGCTCGTCCTACCCGAGCTCGCCATCCAGAAGCTGCTGACCAGCGCTAACATCGCGTACGTCGGCGACCCGGTCACCTACACTCTGCGCTACGGCAACTCGTCCGCCTCGGTCGTCGCTCAGGCGGTCGAGGTGAGCGACACACTGCCGACCGGTCTCGAGTTCGTCTCCGCCGTACCGACGCCCACATCGGTGAACGGCCAGGTCCTCAGCTGGACGATCGGCGACGTCGCGCCCGGTGATACCTTCGACATCCAGCTTACCACACAGGTCAGCGATCTGGTCGTAGACACGATGACCGTCTCCAACATCGCGGTCATGGCCGCACTGAACGCCAGTGCCGAGGAGGTCGCAGTCTCCCAGGCGGTCCAGCTGATCGCGCTGCTCGACGATGGGCTCACGCTGGACAAGGCGGCCAACGTCATCGAGGTCGCCATCGGCGAGGTCGCGCCCTACACGCTGACGGTGGAGAACACCAGTCTCGTGCCGCTCAGCGATGTCCGCATACACGACACCCTGCCCCAGGGCGCCGTCTACTCGGAAGGCAGCGAAATCGGCGTCGACTCGGTCCAGGTTGACGGCCGCAGGATCACGTTCTTTTATGCGGGCCCCATAGATCCCGGCGCGTCGCACTTCGTCCACTACGCCACCGTGATCGTCTCCGCCGCCGAGCCGACGCTGGCCAACACGGCCTACGCGACTGCCGAAGACGAAGCCATCAGATCGGAGGACGTCACGGCCTGGATCCGTGTGCGCAGCGCCAGTCCGCTGGAGACGCGCGTCGCGATCGGCAAGGTCTGGATCGACCTGAACGGCGACGGCGGCCAGGACCCCGGCGAGCCCGGCTTGCCCGGCGCCGACGTCTGGACCGACGACGGCGAGGTCGCCAGCTCCGACAGCGACGGGAAGTTCTCGTTCAGGAACCTGCGTGCCGGGCGCCATGCTTTCCGGCTCGACCCGGCGACGATCCCGGCCGGGTACCGGCTGGCGGGGAGCAGCGCCTCCGAAGACCTGGTCACACTCGACGCCAGCGGCTGGACGACGCCGCGGATCAACTTCCGGCTCATCCCGCTCGAGACCACGCTGTCGGAAGTCCACCTGCCCATCACCTGGCGCTTCGCGGCCCGCCCGTTGTGCGCGAGCCTCGAGGAGATCTTCCCTACGGCGGAAGGCGACCGGGCGACGCTCGCCCACTTCGAGACCAACAGCGCCAACCTGCAGGACGGCCAGGCCCTCGCACGGCGCGTCGCACTCGCGCTCGCCAATCGGCCCGGATGTCGCGTCGAGCTCGCCGGACACGCCGACCCGCGCCCGGTGCGGGGCGGCCCGTACTGGAGCAACCTGGCGCTGTCGCGGGCGCGCGCCGATTCGGTGCTCGGCACGTTGCGGGCCTCCGGCCTCGATCAGAGCATCGGTGTCCGGGCCCTCGGCGCGACCGAACTGGTGGCATCGGGCACCGATCCCTACTCGCTCTGGCTCAACCGTCGTGTCGAGCTGCGTCTGAACGCGGCCGGAAGTGACGCCCTGACGCGGCCGGTTGTCGAGTACGACGTCATGATCAGCAACGACTACGACGTGGCGCTGAGTGGCCTTGCCATCCGCTTCGAGCCGGCGGCCGACTCCGTGGTCCTCATGGTCGACGACTCGGCTCGCTTCAGACTGTACGGCCACCCCACCGTCCTGCCGACCATCGATCCCCACTCGCGCGTGACGGTGCGGGCCTGGACGGTCTCCAGCACAGACTCGGCGGTCGCCGTGCTCGAGCGCAACGAGCGATCCACCGCCTGGCTCGCCGCCGCGGTCCACAACTACACGATCCCGGTGAGCGGCACCGATGAAGTCCACGCCGTCGCCGACAGGCTGCCCAACCCCGCCGAACTGCCGCCGGGAACCAGCGTCGAGATCGTCCTGCTGCCCGCACCGGCCGGCTGGCCGGAGGCGACCTACTCGCTGCCGGAGGGCTGGAAGCTGGTCGAAGGCTCCGTGAAGGTCGGCGGTCTGCCGGCCCCCGACCCGGAGCTTCGCCGCGACGTATCGGGCGCTCAGGTCCTCTACTGGCGGTTCCGCGGCCGCACGATCGACCCGATCGCCTTGCGGCTGGAACCGAGCGACGCGGACCAGCCGCTGGAGGTCGTCAGCGTTCCGCGGCTGCGGACCGACGAGCAGCGGCAGGATGAGCACAGGCGCGCGTTCCTGGCCGGGCCGGCGGTCGAGATCTTCAACCCGAAGGACGGCACGGTGCT